>JBGPUQ010000190.1:0-2705 GCA_041491185.1 Nitrospiria bacterium
ATTCTGCGTCCGGGACGGTCTTTCTGTTCGGAGCCACCTACGATGCGCACGTCGGCCCATCGACCTTCAGTTTTGAATTCGATGCGCTGCGCGGTTCCATTGATAATGTCCCCATCGGCGGTGGGTTGAGTTCGTTGCCGTTGGAGGGGTTTGATCTGATGGCGGCGCAGACCATCGATACCGGTCCTGTGGTCTTAGGCCTCATGATCGTCTACGCGTCGGGTTCCGGCCAGGATGATTTCGGAGAAACCGGGAAGGCGGCGACGGGGATTAACATCTCCGATATCTCCCCAAATTTTGTGCTTGGCAATATCCTGACCAATGGGGAGGCCTTCTCGGACCGTGACGGCTCAACCCTGCAAAACGGCGGTTTTCTGTGTCCCAGTGCCGCGAGAGCCGCCGCCGGGCAGTGCGGCGCAACCAATCAGGGCGGCGCCGGATTGATTGCGGTCAAGCTGTCGGCCAGCGGCGAGGTGTTTCCGGGGTTTCGGCTTGACGGCGCGGCGATCTATGCCAAGACGGTCGACCCTGTGATCCCCACAATCGATCCGGCAAGTTCGCACTACTGCCCTCCCCCCGGAACATCTCCCGCGCCCGTTCCGCCGCGAGAGTGCAAGGTGGATGATCGGCTCGGCTGGGAGCTGGATCTCAATGCCACCTATCAGATCGATCCGAATCTCCAGATCAAAGCCGGCGGCGGTGTCTTGATTGCCGACAATGCATTTTCCGGCCTGTATAACAATGATTTTACGAAGTACGATTCCAGCTGGATCACGAAACTGTATGTGAGAGTGTCCTACCGGTTCTAACGATCCCGCCCCCTCGGCCATGCCGAGAGACAATGATCCCGCAGGACCGGTGACACCGCATGGGAAAACCGAAGTGGGGATATTACCGGACGCGGGAGGGTTTTGCGCCGCCGGTCTTTACGGACTGATCGGCGGCCAGTTCCTGGGGAAGCGCAAAGCTGACCTCTTCGGTGACCGCATCGATTTCCTCGACATCGGTGACGCCCAGATCGCGAAAGAACTTCAGCACATCCTGTACCAGATACTCGGGCGCGGACGCGCCGGCCGTGATCCCGACGCACTCGACGTCCGTCAGCCAGTCCGGCGAAATTTCGCTGACATCATCGATCAGGTAGGCCTTGGTGCCCATCGCTTCGGCGACTTCCTTGAGGCGGTTTGAGTTGGAGCTGTTGTCCGAGCCGATGACGAGCAGGAGATCGGCTTGCTTGGCCATTTGTTTGACCGCGGTCTGTCGATTCTGCGTGGCGTAGCAGATATCCTCTCCGGCCGGCACCGTCATGGAGGGGAATCTCGCGCTGAGCACGTCGATCACCGCTTTCGTGTCATCGACGCTGAGCGTCGTCTGGGTGATGACGGCCACCTTCTTGGGGTCGGGGAGCGCCAGCCGTTGCGCCTCTTCGGCGGAGCCGACCAGCCGGATGTGGAGCGGCGCCTCGCCCATCGTGCCGATCACCTCATCGTGGCCCTCATGGCCGACCAGGATGATGGTCCGGCCCTCTTTGGCGTACCGGACCGCTTCGTTATGGACCTTGGTGACCAGGGGACAGGTGGCATCGATCACCTTGAGTTGACGCGCCCGCGCGAGCTCCCGAACCTCGGGCGATACGCCATGGGCGCTGTAGATGACTCGGGCGCCGTCGGGGACTTCATCGAGTTCTTCCACGAAGATCGCCCCCTTGGCCTTGAGCTCCTCCACCACGTGTCGGTTGTGCACGATCTCCTTGCGGACGTAAATCGGACCGGCGTACATCTGCAGGGCGATCTCCACAACATCGATTGCCCGCTCCACCCCGGCGCAGAAGCCGCGGGGTTTGGCCAGGATCACCTTGGATGGGGTATGCGGTTTCTTCGCCGTCATGAGTGATCTATGCTAGCCGCTTCGTCGTGATTCTGTCAAGGCATAATTTCTGTTTGTTCACAGTTCACCGTTCACAGTTCACGGTGAATGATGTACGGTTTTTGCTGTGAACTATGAACCGTTAACCGTGAACCAATGTGGCGGTTGCAATCGTCGATGGTGTGTCCTACAATAATCATGTTTCCCGTACGGCGATGGGGATGATCAAGGGGAGAAGCGCATCTGATTGATCCGCTCGCTCAAGTCGGGGGAGAGAGCCGCTTTCTCCCCCGACGCCCCCATCGGATGTACGATGTGATTGGCGAACTTATATCAAGGGAGAGCCGTCAGCGATGGGGGGTTGTCAGGGGGGAGAGGAGCATCCCCCCCTGACTTGAATGACCGAGTGTTCTATACGAGCGGATCAAATGACTGACGAAGAAAAATTGACGCTGCAGTGTCCCTGTTGCGAGGCGACGCTGGTGATCGACCGGAAGACGGGCGCCGTACTCTGGTCGTCCGAGGCGAAGCCGGCCAAGCCGTCGGCGTCGATCCAGGAGTTGGTGCGCAAACTGGACGACCAGCGGCAGGCGACCACCGAACGGGTGGAGCGGGAGCAACAGGCACTCAAAGACCGGTCGAGAATTCTGGAAGAGAAGGTGAAGGAATCGTTCAAGCGAGTCGATCCCGACACCAAACGGCCCCTCCGACCCATCGACCTTGATTGAGTCTATTGAGAGGGGCTCGCGTTGCTCCCTGCCTGCCGGCAGGGCTGGATAACCGCTCTCCCCGGGAAAGATGGGGACAGATTTGAAATCTGTCCCCATCTTTTCACCGGC
>JBGPUQ010000191.1:0-2701 GCA_041491185.1 Nitrospiria bacterium
CCCCAAGAGAGCGCGGCCCATGCCGCGCCCGCCGGAGGCGCCGGACCATGACTCAACGGCCCCGTCAAAACCGATGGCGTGTCATCGGACGGCTCACGATCGTGCTGACCGTCGGATTGAGCTGGGGGCTGCTCGACCCCGGCCACGGGACGGCCGCGGCGGCCGCCGTCAATCCCCCGGCGCCGTCACCCGGACCGGCCAAGAACAACGATGACGAGGCGCCTCGCGTCCTGCTGCTGGGCGCCACGATTTTCGGCACCGTTGCCGCGCCCAATGTCCCCTATGAACTCCCCTGGCAGGAACCCTTTCTCCTGGGGCGGGGCGCCAGCGAACTGGAGCGAAACTTTCTGAAGGAAATTTTTCGACCGATCGACCGGGAGGAGTTTCTCAAGAGCAGCCCCTCACCTGAGCCTTCCGGCAAATGACACATCATGAGAGAGGAGTCTGAATGAATATCTTGTCGACCATCGTCACGTTTTTCAGAGAAGGCGGCTTCTTCATGTATCCCGTCCTTCTGGTGGCGGCGCTGGGAACGGCCGTCGTCATTGAACGGATGCTCTACATTTCGCGGGCGGCCGCCAACGCCGAAGCGCTCTGGCAGCAGGTCAGAGCTCATCTTGCGGCTCAGCGGACGGAAGACGCGATCAAGCTCTGCCAAACCCGGAAGCAGCCGATCTACCAGGTGCTGCTTCAAGGCCTCAGGGCGGCCAAACTGTCGGACTCCCGCGATGCGCTCCAGCGCGCCATGGAAGAGGCCATGTTGGATGTCATCCCGCCGCTTGAACGTCGGACGCCGTACCTGCCGATCCTGGCCAACGTTGCGACGCTGCTCGGCCTGCTTGGAACGATCATCGGCGTGATCCAGGCCTTTTCGGCCGTCGCCGCCGCGGATCCGGCACAAAAAGCGGTGCTGTTGGCACGCGGTATTTCCACCGCGCTGAACATGACGGCGTTTGGACTCATCATCGCGATTCCATTGATTCTGACCTATGCGTTGATGCAATCCAGAACGAACAAGATCGTCGACGCGCTTGACCAGTACTCCACGAAACTGATGAATTACTACACTGATCGCCAGACCGTCACCAGCCACGAGAGGGGTAAAGAAAAAGACCATGCTGCCGCGGTCCAAAAAACGACATAAGCACCTTGAATCCACCGACATCGACCTGGCCCCCTACATGAACATTATGGTCGTGTTGGCGCCGTTTTTACTGGTCACGGCGGTCTTCACGCGCCTGGCGGTGCTGGAGATCTACCTCCCCCCGCCGGTGTCGGCCGAGATGGCCAGCAAGCTGCCGGCGCCGGAGGAGCAACTGCTGCTCACGATCTCCATTTCCGAGAAGGGGATCGTCGTCGCCAACGGCACCAGCGTCATCACGATCGTGCAGTCGACACCCGCGGGACAGGATTTGGCCGCGCTGTCGGCCGTCCTCCAGCAGGTGAAAGTCCGATTTCCCAAGGTCGACAACGCGGTCATCCTGAGTAAACCGGACATCGGCTATGATACACTGGTTCAAGTGATGGATACGGCGCGGGTCGCCTTCGTGACGGTCAATGGGAACAAGACACGGTATCAATTGTTCCCGAATATCTCGCTGGGGGAAATTCAATGATGTCCCGTTCGCGATTTTCCGAGCGACGCCGGGGTTCCTCGTCCGTCTCGACGTTCCTGACCCTGACGTCGCTGGTCGACCTTTTCACCAACCTCGTGCTCTTTCTCCTCTATAACTTTTCGGGTGAAGGTTCCTCCATCCCGTCGGCTGAACGGATGAAGCTTCCAGAATCGCTGTCCCAATTGACGCCGCGCACCACCGTCACCGTCATGATCACCCAGTCCGACATTTTCGTGGAGGGGAAACGGGTGGCCGAAACCAGCCAGGTGATGAGCGCCGACGAACTCCTCATCCCGACGCTGAAGAAGGAGCTGGATTACGAGGCGGAACGGGGGAAATATTTCTCCAACACCGCCGCCGGCAACACCTTTGAAGGGCGCGTGACCATCCTGGGCGATAAACACATCCCCTTCCGGCTGCTGGAGAAGGTGATGTTCACCTGCAGCCAGGCGGAGTTTGGACAGATTGATCTGGGCGTCATTCGGAAAGAGGTCACATGAGAACCGGCATGATGGAATTTCACGACAGCGAGCAGCAATTTCGGCAGATCGCCTGGGGATGCGTCCTTTTCTACGCCGCGCTGGCCATGGTCATGAACGTGATCAAGGTGGAAAAGCCGGAGCATCAGGACTTTACGCAACTCTCCCCCCGGATCGCCAGTCTCCTCGTCCCCTCGAAGACGCCACCGAAACCCCAGGAAACGGTCAAACCACCCGAAGAGGCCCCGCTCCCGCCCGACGCCGGCACGGAGGCAAAAAAAGAGGTCCCATCCGGAGAGATACCATCAACGACCAAGAACACCGAGCCCACGCCTGAACAACTGGCCAAACGCAATCGCCAGGTCGCCATGCGAAGCGGGCTGCTCAAGCTGCTGGCCAAGCGCGATTCCGTTGTGGATAAAAATACCGAGAAGCTCCTCCATGCCGGCGCAGCGTTGAAGGGGATCACCAACCGCGACCACAATTCGGCGATGTTCGGCAGTCTGAGCGGAAGCGGCGGCGCCGATGTGGGCAGCGGCGGGATCGACCAGCTCATCGGCGAGCTGGGCGGCAAGATCGAGGGGATTCACCTGGGCGAGAAGAAGG
>JBGPUQ010000192.1:0-2660 GCA_041491185.1 Nitrospiria bacterium
AGACACAGAGCGCATCGGCGGGGATCGTCGGCCAGAGCCGCGTGATGCAGAAGCTCCTGGATCTGGTGAAACGGGTGGCCCCGAGCCGGGCGACCGTCCTGCTCCGAGGCGAGAGCGGTACGGGCAAGGAGCTGCTGGCGCACATCATTCATGCCTTGAGCCCGCGCCGGGATCGGCGTTTTGTGGCCGTCCACTGCGCCTCGTTGCCGGTGACGCTGCTGGAAAGCGAGCTCTTCGGCCATGAGCGGGGCGCTTTTACGGGCGCGGTGGCGTTGCGGCAGGGGCGGTTTGAACTGGCCGATGGTGGCACGCTCTTTCTCGATGAGGTGGGGGAGATCCCGTTATCGGTGCAGACCAAGCTGCTTCGCGTGATTCAGGAGCGGGAGTTTGAACGGGTCGGCGGGCAGCGCACGATCCGAGTCGATGTGCGGATCATCGCGGCGACCCATCGGCCGTTGGAACAACTGGTCCGGAGCGGCGACTTTCGGGAGGATCTCTACTATCGGTTCAATGTCATTCCCATGGCGGTGCCGCCGCTTCGGGAGCGCACGGAGGATCTTCCACTGCTGGTCGAGCACTTTGTGGCGCGGTTCAATCGGGAACATGGGAAAGCGGTCTCCATCTCATCGGCCGCGATGGCGCTGTTGTCGGACTATCATTGGCCGGGCAACGTGCGGGAGTTGGAGCATTGTCTGGAACGGTTGGTGCTGCTGACCACGCGGCCCGTGATCACCTCGGATGAGATCGACGCGCTGGCCCATTTTCTCGATCTTCCTTCCGCGCCGTCATCGGGCGAGTTGTCGTCCGCGTCGGCTTCGCTGCCTCAGAGTGTGGAGGAGCTGGAACGGGCCAGGGTGCTGGACGCTCTGACGAGAAGCGGCTGGGTCCAGGCGCGGGCGGCGCGTCGGCTGGGGCTGACGCCCCGGCAACTCAGTTACCGGATCAAAAAGTATCAGTTGCAGCCGCCGGAGGAAAGCGAGTGACAAGTGACAAGCGCACCAATATCAGACAAAAATGTTTGATTCAAGACAAAAATGGAGCGTTAATTTCGAGAATCAATGGTGACCGGTTCGAATGGTTTCGTGAAAAGCGCTCAGATAACAAGCTGATGGAAAATCTTTCGATTGGAGGTTGTCTCTGGCCTGTTGTTTGCTTATCTAAATCTACTTAAGGTTTTCTGCGCGTCACACAATGCGGTGTGATGCGGCGGTATGGCGATGGCGCCGATCTTTTTGGATCGGCGCTTTTTTATTGTGGAGACGCATGGAATGAAGCGAGAAGGCATCAATTATCCGAAATTCGCCGACAAATTTTTCCGGCTCGATTTTGAGTCGAGCCCGATGCCAGTGCTCTGTCTCTACCCCATTCCGCCGCCGATTGCGCTGGAGGAGCTTCGGCTCGAAGTGTGCGGGTTGGAAGAGCAGCCTCGCCTGATCGGCTGGAGCGCGTTGGCGTCGCTGCCCCGCATCCGGCTTACGCTTCCGCTGATCTGCCAGCTCTTCAACTGGTCGGAGACGGTGGAATGGGAAGGGATCCGGCTGGTTGATCTGCTCGATTTTCTCCGGGTCGAAACTCATCCGGAAGGCTACTATGCCTTCTATTCACGCGACGGCCTTTTTTTTGAGACTCTTTCGCGCGATGAGGCGAGAGACCCTCGGGTGCTGCTCGCCTATGGTCTCAACGGCGCGCCGTTGCCGGAGCCGCATGGCGGGCCGTTGCGCCTGGTCGTCTCCTTCCTGCAAGGTTACAAGAGCGTGAAGTGGCTCGGGGCCATTCGATCGTTCCGGCATGATCCGCAGGGGATCAAGCGGCTCTTGGGGCAAAGCCCGTCGAGCCATTTGAACGAGGAATGGCGGAAACGGTATGAGATGATCCCTCCGGCGGGTCTGGCCGGCGATCCGCCGCCGTTCCAGGCGGCGTCGAGCCTGGCCGGTGACGCGACCGTGACGACAAGCCCCCCACCGACCGCAGCAGAAATCGAGGAACTCGCCGGAACCGTGCAACCCGGCGCGGCAGCGGCGAAACATCGAGCGGCCGCTCAGGCGCTCCTGTGCGAAATCCTTGCGATCGTCCGTCCCTCCAAGCGCATCGCCACCCGCCAGGCGCTGGAAGAGGTCGGCGTGATCGGCCATACCACCTACGGCGTACTGGGCCGGAGCCGGCAACGGGGGCTGAAATTCTCATCGCCGGCGGCCGCTCCCTCTGCCGAAGGTTTCGCGATCAAATTTCTCCCCAAGCAACTCTTTTCGGTCGTAGTGGAGGCGTCGCGCGTCACGGCGGCGGTCAACGCCATTCTCAAGGCCAACAAAACCGGAAAGGGCGCGTATGGCGATGGGAAAATTTTCATCCTTGAAGTCAACCAGATCGTTCGCATCAGCACGGATGAGCGGGGAAGCGCGGCCCTGTGACTGAGCGTTGTCAGAAGATGATTCGCGCCGTCATCCGGCCGGAGCGGGAAGCCGAGGTGCTGAGCCGGCTGGAAGCGGAGGGTTTTTATGCGATGACGAAAACGCCGGTGCTGGGACGAGGCCGGCAGCAGGGCATTCAGGTCGGCGCCGTCAGCTACGATGAGCTGGCGAAGCTGATGTTGATCCTGGTGGTGGAGGAGGCCGATCTGCCGCGGGCGGTGCAGGCGATCGAAGCGGGAGGCCGCACCGGCC
>JBGPUQ010000193.1:0-2652 GCA_041491185.1 Nitrospiria bacterium
CCTGCTCATCTGGGCGATTCGACGGGGCACCCGCGAAGGGCGGGTGCTTCGGGTTCAGTTCACCTCGTAGTATGCGGCGGTCGGACTCCCGGCCGCGCCGTTCATTTGACATCGTGTCTGGGCCATTGTTATCGTGTCGTCGGTGATTCAACGCATCATGCCGACGCGCCCAGGAGACAATCGCCTGGACGGCAGAGCCATCCGCTCGTGAGGCGGAAGAACGGAAAGGAGCCGGTGGAATGGGTTCATTAATCGTGTTGTTGGTGTTGCTGGGGGTCGGACTGTATATTGCCACGTCGTTCCAACAGGGGAAGCCGCCGCAAATTCCCGTCAAGACCATTGTGACCGGCATCGTGATTCTTGCACTGATCGGGTTGGCCACCCAGTCCTTCAAGGTCATCGGCGCGGGAGAACGCGGCGTCGTCTTCAACACGCTGGCCGGCGGGGTGCAGAACAAGATCCTTCATGAGGGGTTGCAGTTCAAGATCCCCTTTGTCGAAGACATCATCCCGGTGGACATCAAAGTCCAAAAATCCCAGACGGAAGCCTCGGCGGCCTCCAAGGATCTCCAGATTGTCTCGTCGACCATCGCCTTGAACTATCACATCGATCCGGCCAAGGTGAATACGGTCTATCAAGAGATCGGGGTCTCGTTCAAAGAGCGGGTGATCGATCCCGCCGTGCAGGAGTCGGTCAAGGCGGTCACGGCGCAATTCACCGCGGAGGAGCTCATCACCCGTCGATCCGAGGTCAAGGACAAGATCAAAGAGAGCATGGGGGGTCGATTGCTGGCATTCAATATCCTGGTCGACGAGTTCAACATCGTCGACTTCTCTTTTTCAAAAACGTTCAACGAAGCGATCGAGGCCAAGCAGACCGCCGAACAGAATGCGTTGAAGGCCAAGCGCGATCTGGATCGGATCAAGGTCGAGGCGGAGCAAATGGTCACGAGGGCCAGGGCGGAGGCCGACGCGCAGCGGCTCCAGCGTGAAACGATCACCCCCATCCTTCTGCAACTGCGCGCCATCGAAAAATGGAACGGTATCCTCCCGCAGGTGACGAGCGGCGCGGTGCCGTTCATCGATGCCAAAACGTTCACGAGCAAGTAACCGACTGACCACCGTGTGTTGCTGGTCTCCGGCGCGATTTCTTAATGGCGTCCAGGCCGAGTTCGCTGCGCGAGAGTGGCACGATGTTCCTCTCTGTATCAGACGACCGGTCGCGCCGCATCGTACTTGACAGCGTCGGGTGGGCTTGTTTATTGTGCACCGAGCCATTTCACTGCGGCGGAGACACGCACGCCATCCTCGACGCGAACAGTTGATCGTGCCAAGCAACGGCTCCGCCGTGAGGTGGCCGACCGCGTCCGGCAGTCGCCGCAAGAGCCGCGCCGCCGATGGGACGAGGCGATCCAGACCCGTCTCTTGGCGCATCCGGTCTATCGCGAGGCGCGGTGTCTGCACTGTTACCTGTCGCTGACCGATGAGGTGGCGACGGAGCGGATCGTCCGGGCCGCGCTGGCCGATCACAAGCGAATCGTGGTCCCGGTGGTGGAGCCGGCGGAGCGGCGTCTCCTGCTGGCCGAGATCACGGAGTCTGCGCGTGGCCTGGTTCCTGGGGCTCATGGAATTCTTGAGCCGCCGGCCGATGGGCGCCGGCTGGTTGAACCATCCGGGGTCGATCTCTTCATCGTTCCGGGCGTGGTGTTTGATGCCAACGGTTGCCGGCTGGGGCGGGGGCTGGGTTATTATGATCGCTATCTGGCGCAGGTGAAGGGGCGGGCGGTGATTTGTGCGCTGGCGTACGAGCTGCAAATCATCGATCGATTGCCAACGGCGCCGCATGATGTGCCGATGGATTTTATTGTGACGGAGAAGCGGGTGATTGAAGTAAAGGGGAAAAAATGAGGGGTACATGCATACGGCGATGGGGATTATCAAGGGGAGAGGAGCATCTCCCCTTGAACTGAGCGAGTGCAGAAACACGAGTGGATAAACGATGGATACACAGACGTACGGCTATGGGGGGTTGTCAGGGGGGAGATAAGCCTCTCCCCCCTGACTTACAGATAATGTGTACGGCGATGGGGGTTGTCAGGGGGAGAGGAGCATCTCCCCCTGACTGACAAATGACAGCACAAATTATTGACGGAAAATTCGTAGCCCAAACGATCCGTGCTTCGCTGACCACCGAAGTGGCGGCATTGAAGCCGCGCGGGATCGTGCCGGGGCTGGCCGCCGTGCTGGTGGGTGAGAATCCCGCATCGGTGGTCTATGTGCGGAACAAGCGCAAAGCCTGCGCCGAGGTGGGCATCATCTCAACGCAGCATGATCTGCCGGCGTCGATTTCACAACGCGAGTTGCTCGAGGTGATCGGGCAATTGAATGATGATCCCAAGATTCACGGCATCCTGGTTCAATTGCCGCTGCCCAAGGGACTCCTGGCGGAGGCGATTACGGATGCGCTGTCGCCGGCCAAGGATGTCGACGGCCTGCATCCATATAATATCGGACGGCTGACCCGCGGGGATTCGCTCTTCGTGCCCTGCACGCCGCTGGGGGTGATGGCGCTGCTCGATTATTACAAGCTGCCGATCGAGGGGCGGCGGGCGGTGATCGTCGGCCGCAGCAATCTGGTCGGCCGCCCGGTCAG
>JBGPUQ010000194.1:0-2645 GCA_041491185.1 Nitrospiria bacterium
CCGGCACTTCCACCAACATGAACGCCAACGAAGTGATCGCCCACCGGGCCGCCGAATTATTGGGCCATTCAATTACCCAGAAAACGGGGCCTGCCCCCATTCGTCCCCCCATTCATCCGAATGACCACGTCAACAAGAGCCAGTCGAGCAACGATGTGATTCCGACGGCCATCCATCTCGCCGCCCTGGAGACGATCGAACACGAACTGCTCCCCGCATTGCGATCGCTCCACAAAGCGCTGGCCGCCAAGGCCAGACAATTTGATCGCATCGTCAAGATCGGCCGGACCCACCTGCAGGACGCCACGCCGATCCGGCTGGGACAGGAATTCGGCGGGTACGCCCGGCAGATCGAACTGGCGATCGGTCGGGTGGAGCGCTGCCGCCCGTCGCTGGAAGAGCTCGCCCTCGGTGGCACGGCGGTGGGAACGGGCATCAATATGCCGCCCCGCTTCGCCCAGCAGGTGATCGCACTGATCAACCGGGAAACCGGGCTGCACGCCCGCGAGGCGGCCAATCACTTCGAAGCGCAGGCCAGCAGGGATGCGATCGTCGAAACCAGCGGCGCGCTCAAGACGGTGGCCATCAGCCTGATGAAGATCGCCAACGACATCCGCTGGCTCGGCTCCGGCCCCCGGTGCGGCCTCGGCGAACTCCACCTCCCCGACACCCAGCCCGGCTCGTCGATCATGCCGGGCAAGGTCAACCCGGTCATCGCCGAATCGGTCTGTCAGGCGGCGGCCCAGGTGATCGGGTACGATGCGACGATCGCGCTGTGCGGCCTTTCCGGCAATTTCGAATTAAATGTCATGATGCCCGTGATGGCCTACGACCTGCTCCAGTCGATCCATCTCCTGGCCGCATCAGCCGCCAATTTCACCGCGCGCTGCATCAGCGGACTCAAGGCCGACGAGGTCCGCTGCCGGGCCGCGATCGAGCAGAGTCTGGCGATGTGCACCGCGCTCGCCCCCGTCATCGGCTATGATGCCGCGGCGGCCATCGCCAAAGAGGCCTACCGGACCGGGAAAACGGTCCGGGACATTGCGCGGGCCAGGCAACTCCTTCCCAACAACCGGCTCGATCAATTGCTGGACCCCTGGCGGATGACCGAACCCGGAACCCCTTCGGCCTAGATGGGCCGGACGATCTGGCGACCGCTCACCTTCAAGGAACAGCTCCTTGCGCTGATGGACCGCAAGCACCACTGGGCCTGGCCCGTCTTCAGCGGCAATCGGATCACCACGCCGCAGCTCAAGACCCATTTCCAGCAGGAGTTCGCCGTTTATGTCCGGGATTTTCCGATCTTCCTCGGGCGGATCTACGCCAAAAATCCGCCGACCAAGATCCGGCAGGAGCTGGCCGCCAACCTCTATGAGGAAGAGACCGGGGGATTGAGCGTCGGGCGCTCCCATCCCGCGCTGTTTTTAGAGATGATGACCGGCCTGGGCTATCGCGCCACCGATTTTGACGAGATCGAGTTGCTGCCGGCCAGCCGGCTCTACCGACGATGGCTCGACACGGTCACCACCCAGCGCCCCTGGATCGAGGGGCTCGCCGTGACGACGATTTTTGTGGAGGGCAGCGTCAACGACCGCCGGGAACTGGCCACCGGCGAACAACATTCGCAGGCCAAGAGCACGGAGGCGATTGAGGCCACGATCCGGAGCCACCCGCTCGTCCGGTTTCACGACGTCAACCCCAAGGCGATGGATCTGATTCGCGCCCATCAGAAGGTCGAGCATGGTCACCGGATCGCCGCCTGGCGCATGGTGCTGGGCGCGGCCGAGTCGCCCGTCCAACAGCGCGCCGTCCTCCGGGCCATGCAGCGATCGCTCGATCTCTGGCTGCGGTACCGCAACGGCGTGGCGCGCGCGTGCAACATTCCTCCCCCCCCGACCACCTGAACGGGAAAGCTTTGAGCGAGTGGCCAGCACGAGCGGACCGCTGCGTACGGCGATGGGGGTAATCAGGGGGAGATGAGCATCTCCCCCTGATTTTTAAGGATTTAGCACGCGGTAAACGATATCATGCTCGCGGGCATGATCGGTCACTTTCAAACCGAAATCATCCCCCCGCACCGCTTTCGTGATCGACGCATGCTCGATCTGCATCGACTGAACCGTCTGCCGGAAATCTGTGGTGTGCCCTTTGATCTGGATCACGTCGCCAACCTGCAGCGGCCCCTTGTCCAACGACACCACCGCCACATTGAGATGGGAATAGTAGTGCACGACCCGGCCCACTCGCTGCGTCCCCGGCGGCACCACCGGCTTGGCGACGACCGGCTTCTTGGCCAGCTTCTTGGGCGGCTTCTTTACGGCCTTGATCGTTGATGAGGCGGCCGTTCGTTTGGTTGCCGCTTGCTTCGGCGCTTTTTTCGCCGCCGGCCGCTTGGTGACTTTTTTCCTGGCCGGTTTCTTCTTGACCGATTTTTTCTTCGCCGGCTTGCGCGCCACCGCTCGTTTCCTGGCCGGTTTCTTCTTCACGCTTTTCTGCCGTGATCGGCCGCTCCCTCCCCGTTTTGCCATGACATCCTCCTCGCGTTGATCCACTCAACTCATGCGATCGTCTGATGACCCATAAACTGCGGCCATTGTAGGAGGGTCAGGGGGAAAAATCAATAGGGAGAAAACCCTAGACGGAAC
>JBGPUQ010000195.1:0-2635 GCA_041491185.1 Nitrospiria bacterium
GGCGGTCGTGCTGGGAGGATTCAGCAAGTTCATCATCCTGCCCTGTCTGCGTCGGGGGTCGGCGGCGGAAGGCATGGTGCTGTCCCGCAACTTTCGCCGTGCCATCGCGATCGAGGTCGGGGTCGTCGCCATCGTGCTGATCGTGGCCGCCGTCCTGACGCAATGGTCGCCGCCCGGCAAGTTGTCAACCACCGCGCCGATGGATCACTCCCAGATGGAGCATTCCCCCGCGGAGCATCCCCCCGCGGAACATTCAATGCCCGAGTCGATGCCTCACTGACGGGGGCCTTCCTGAGCGGGCGGCGTCAGCAGTTCGGAGACCGTTGTGCGCCATTCGGTTTCATCCCAGCTCTTGACGATCTGATCGGCGATCCTCGCATCGACGACGAGATCCATCCCGTGGGTTGACTCGATCGGCTCCTGTTTGACAATCCGGGCCATGAAGTCGTCGTAGCGCCGTTGCTGGCCGAGCGAGAGCCAGCCCTGGCCCGATAGCTCGGCCTCCCACTGTGTGCGCGCCGCGCTTTTCACCGGCCGCCGCTCATCGATCGCGCGCCGGGCATCCTGCCAAAAGAGCGGAATGCCGTGACCGATCGTGAGAAAGATCGTTTCGAGATCGCGCCGTGTCGATGGCGAGAGCGTACCGTGCCGCCGAAAAATCACCCACGCGGCCTCCCGGGCCTGTGGCAGCGCCTCCTGCGGCGCTTCGGCGATATTCAACACCAACTCGGACAGTTGTATCCGCTCGGCCCCGGACAACCGGGACGGATCGAACGTCGAGGAGCCGATGACGCGGTACGGCCCCAAGAACAGCAGGGCCACGCCGACCAGCAGCAGCCCCGCAGCCACCACGGCCGCGACGCGTAGGGATCGGCGCGCCGGAATCCTGCTCATCTCAATCGGTGGGTGACGGGTGGCATGGTTGGCGCGCCTATGACAGTGCCGATTCTTCCCCGGCGGCGAGTTTGTATCGATGGATTTTTAACCGAAGCGTCTTGTAGTCGATCCCGAGCGCTTTGGCGGCCCTGACCCGGTTCCATTTGGTGTGGCGAAGAGCGTCGAGAATGGCGGTTTTTTCCGCCTCTTCCGCCGCCCGCCGGCCGATCTCCAGAAGGGACCCTTCGGTGGAGGAGACGGCGTGGGCGGTCTGCTCGGCCGGCATCGAGGCGATGGAGTGGAGATGAAGTTCGTTCGGCGTGATGATCAGCCCGTCCGAAAGAATCGACGCCCGTTCCAGCAGATTCTCCAGCTCCCGGACATTGCCGGGGTAATCATAACGCATCAACAGCTCCATCGCGTCGGGAGAGAGCGTGACCCGGCGTTTTCCCTCGGCCTGAAATCTTTTCAGAAAGTAATCGGCCAGGAGGGGGATATCCTCCCGTCGCTCCCGCAGGGACGGAAGCGTGATGGGGACGATGTTCAGGCGGTAAAAGAGATCTTCCCGGAATCGGCCGGCGCGGACTTCATCCTGGAGCGGCTTGTTGGTGGCGGCGATGATCCGCACATCGACCCGGTGGGTGCGGACCCCGCCGACCCGCTCGAACTCCCGCGACTGGAGCACCCGCAGCAGTTTCCCCTGGAGGTCGCCATTGAGCTCGGCGACCTCGTCGAGAAACAGCGTGCCCCGGTCGGCCAGCTCGAACCGCCCGGGTTTGGCAAAGGTGGCGCCGGTGAAGGCGCCCTTCTCGTGCCCGAAAAACTCGCTTTCCATCAGCCCTTCGGCGATGGCCGCGCAATTGACGGCGATGAACGGCGCGTCCCGCCGGGGACTCATCTGGTGGATCAGCCGCGCCGCCAGCTCCTTCCCCGTGCCGGTTTCCCCCTGGATGAGGATCGTCGCCTTGTCATCCTGCGCGATCTTGGTCATCATCCGATAGATTTTCTGCATCGCCTCGCTGTTGCCGATCAGGGAGATCGGCCCGTGCAGAAGGCCCAGCTCCTCCCGGAGATAGACATTCTCCCGCAGGAGTTCCAGGTTCTTCATGGCCCGCTGCACGGTGATCAGCAGCTCCTCCTTGGAAAATGGCTTGGTGACGTAATCGAACGCGCCGCCGCGCATGGCCTTGACGGCCGTCTCGATGGTGCCGTAGGCGGTCATGATGATGACCGTCAGATCGGGATGAATCTTCCGGAGCTGTTGGAGCAGTTCGATGCCGTTCATCGTGGGCATTTTCAGATCGCAGATGACCAGATCGAAGGATTGTCGTTGCGCCAGCGCCAGCGCCTGCCCGGGATCGGTTCGCGTGGTGACGTCGAAGCCCGCATGGGTGAGGATCTCGCCCAGGATGCCGGCCTGCATCTGCTCGTCATCGACGATGAGCACGCTATGCATGGGGCTCGTCCGTGCTGATCGGGAGCAGGATCGTGAAGACCGACCCGTTGCCGATCCGGCTGGAGATGTCGATCCGTCCGCCGTGATTTTGCACGATCTGTTCGACCATCGACAGCCCCAGTCCAAAGCCGCGCGGTTTGGTGGTGAAGTAGGGGTCGAACAACCGGGGAAGATGTTCCGGCGGGATGCCGCAGCCCGTATCCTCGATGGCGATCCCGACTTCGCGCCGATCGTGGGTGTCGATCGAGGTGGAGAGGCGGAGCTCGCCGCCGTTCGGCATCGCCTGGAGCGCGTTGATCAGCA
>JBGPUQ010000196.1:0-2633 GCA_041491185.1 Nitrospiria bacterium
CCCCAACACTTCTTTACATTTGGTTCGTCATTCCCGAATGGTTTTATCGGGAATCCAGCACGGTTGATTCCTGGATCCCCGCTTCCGCGGGGATGACAAATGTAAAGAGACTTATGAGACGCTACACTAGCGTATAATATCGGTTCATCATCCTTCAAGCGTCGAAAGGTATCGTTCATGATTCGGATTCACGGATTGTCAATGAAATTGACCAGCGGGGGCCGCGAGGTGACGATCCTGAACGACCTGTCGCTCGACATCCCGAAGGGACAGTTCGTGGCGGTGGTCGGCCCCTCCGGCAGCGGGAAATCAACACTGCTGGGGCTGATCGCGGGGCTGGACCGGCCGACGACGGGATCAATTCTGCTCAATGGCACCGATCTGTCGACGTTGTCCGAAGATCAACTGGCGCTGTTGCGCGGCCGGCTGATCGGATTCGTCTTCCAATCGTATCAATTGATCCCGACGTTGACGGCGCTGGAAAATGTGACCGTCCCGCTCGAACTCGCCGGGGCGGCCGATGCGGACGAGCGGGGGCGCGACCTGCTCCGCGCGGTCGGGCTCGATGCGCGGGCCCATCACTATCCAGTGCAGCTCTCGGGGGGGGAGCAGCAGCGCGTTGCGATCGCGCGGGCTTTTGCCTGCCGGCCGCCGATCCTGCTGGCCGATGAACCGACCGGCAATCTCGATTCGGCCACGGGTCAGATGATTATCGATCTCTTGATCCGGCTGCACCGGGAGCAGGGGAGCACGATGGTGCTGGTGACGCATGATCCGGCGCTGGCGGCTTCCGCGCATCGAATGATCACGCTGGTGGATGGTCGGATTGAAAAAGACGCACTCCAGCAGGTGAGGCCATGACCGATTCACCACGCATGGAGATGGACCGTCGATGGAGGCCGTCGTTTCTCTGGGCGATGGCCCGGCGGGAACTGCGCGGCGCCTTCCGGCAATTTGTCTTCTTCTTGATCTGCATCACGCTGGGGGTCGGCTCGCTCGTCGGCGTCTCCGGCTTTTCGGCCTCACTGGAGCGGACCATTCGGAAGGAAGCCAAATCATTGATGGCCGGCGATGTGGAAGTCCGGACCAACGCTCCGCTGGGCGCCGATGGGTTGAAGATCCTGACGGCGCTGCACGATCGCGGGATTCAAATGACGACGATCAGCGAGATGGTGGCGATGGCCTCTGCATCGGTCTCCCGCGGTCAACCGGCGGCGACGCAGTTGATTGAGTTGAAGGCGGTCGAAGAGGGATATCCGTTCTATGGTGTGTTGGCGACGGCGCCGGCCGACGCTGTGCCGGCACTCTCTGATCCGACCGCCGCGCTGGTCGACGAGGCCTTATTGGTGCGATTGGGGCTTGGATCCGGCGACCGGATCACCCTCGGCCGGGCAACCTTCACGATTGCCGGCGTGATCACCAAGGAGCCGGATCGGGTGGCCGGCGCCTTCAGTCTCGGCCCACGGGTCTTGATCGCGCAGCGGGGATTGCCGGCGACGGAGCTGGTCCAGCCGGGCAGCCGCGTGCGCTATCGCTATCTGCTCAAACTGCCGTCGACGCTTTCCGCAACGGCACTCGTCAAGGAGCTGAAATCCGCGCTGGCCGATCGTGGAGCCGAGATCACCGCCTACGATGACGCCCAGCCGAGGTTGCGCCGCTTCATCAATAATATGGCGATCTATCTGGGATTGGTGGGGCTGATTTCATTGCTGGTCGGCGGCATTGGCGTGGCGAACAGCGTCCAGGCCTTTCTCAACGGCAAAATGGAGACGCTCGCGATCTTCAAATGTCTGGGCGCCGATTCGGGGACGATCCTGCGGATCTATCTGCTCCAGACGCTGTTGCTGGGCGGATTGGGCAGCGTCACGGGAGTGGCGTTGGGTGTCGGGGTGCAATGGTTGTTGCCGTTTTTTCTCACATCGTTTCTCCCGTCCGGGATGGAGTTCTCGCTCTCGTGGCTCTCCATGCTGCGAGGCATGGCGTTGGGGCTCTGCACCGCGCTTTTTTTCTCTCTCTGGCCGCTGCTGGGAATCCGCCGGGTGTCGCCGGCCCGTCTGGTTCGTCGAGCGGTGGAGGATGACCGGCTGACATCGGGTGTCGGATTCTCCCTATCGGACAGGCGGGCCTGGCTGACCGGCGCCGTGATGGTGGCCGTTTTGGTGTTGTTGGCGCTGTGGCAGATCGGCTCGCTGCGAATCGGCGGGACGTTTCTCGGCGTCTTTGCCGTTTCACTGGTCATCTTATTGGGCGTCGCCCGACTGGTCATTCATCTGGTCAAGCGATCGCCGCGGTCGCGTTCGCTGATCGTCCGGCAGGGGCTGGCGAATCTGTGCCGGCCGGGCAGCCATGCCCTGTCGGCCGTGCTCTCCGTCGGCGTGGGTGTGACCGTGATTCTGGCGATCGTGCTGGTGGAATCGAGCCTGCTGCGCCAGGTCAATGAAAATCTGCCGACGGAGGCGCCGAGCTTTTTCCTGATCGATATCCAGAGCGATCAACGCGAAGGGATCGAACGGTTGCTGGCCGCGCGTCACATCCCGTCGGAGCTGACGCCGATCGTCCGGATGCGGCTCCACGCAGTGGGTGATCGAACCATCAGCGAGCTCTCCGCCTCGGGCGAATTGGAGAAGAAACCG
>JBGPUQ010000197.1:0-2630 GCA_041491185.1 Nitrospiria bacterium
TTCCTGACAGAGGTCATGCGCCTGGTCCCGATCGCCGTTGCTGTACCGCAGACAGACATGAAACACCTGCCCCCTGTACTGATGAAAGAGATATTCAAACGCCCGCTCATCCCCCGACAGCGCGGACTGAATGATCGAGTCTTCAGGAGAATTCAGCACACAACTGGATGAGACGCCGGAACCATTGATTTTGTCACGCGTGGAGACGGGATACGACGGGCGCGGCGGCTCCACGATGGGGGGCACAATGGAAGGAAATGACGCGCCGGTCGCAGCCGTTGCGCCCAGGAAAGTCGGGGAATCGGACGGCAGGGCAGAACGTTCCTGACGCACTGGCATTGCCTCCCAGAACGGTCAAACCACCATGCATCTACCCCGATGTCATCGCATAACATCGCAACCAATGTCAATGGAAAATAGTCGACAATCAACAGATTTGTGGGATATCGACAACACCGTCACCAGAGAGAAACTCTCCCGATCTGATGTGGACACACAGGTGAAACAGTTGGCTTAACAGAGCCTTAAGTATTGTTGCGTTCATCACCCCGCCACACGGGGGGATCATTGATGGTCGATGAAGCGAAAACTTTTTTTGATTCGATCGCCAAAAGGCAAACTCAGGCGGACTGGCGAAGGCTGTGTTCCGCCAGTTCCGCCAGACAGCGGCCGGTCGCCGAGGTCGGCCGGGCGGCCAGTTCCGCCGGCCGGCCGGTCGCGATCACCCGCCCGCCGGCATCGCCCCCTTCGGGTCCCAGATCAATAATCCAATCGGCGTTTTTGATCACTTCCAAATTGTGCTCAATCACCACCACCGTGTTGCCCTGCTCGACCAGCCGGTCGAGCACATCCAGGAGTTTCTGCACATCGGCAAAGTGGAGGCCGGTCGTCGGCTCATCGAGGATGTACAACGTCCGGCCGGTCGCCCGCCGGGACAATTCCTTCGCCAGCTTGACCCGCTGCGCCTCCCCGCCCGACAACGTCGTTGCCGACTGGCCCAGCGTGATGTAGCCCAACCCCACCTCGTTGAGCATCTGGAGCCGTGATTTGAGATGGGGAATCGGCGCGAAGAAGGCGAGCGCATGCTCCACCGTCATCGCCAGGACATCGGCGATGCTGCGCTCTTTATATTGCACCTCCAGCGTCTCCCGGTTGTAGCGCTTCCCCTTGCAAATCTCGCAGGTCACATAGACGTCGGGCAGAAAGTGCATCTCGATCTTGATCAGCCCGCCGCCTTTGCAGGCTTCGCACCGGCCGCCTTTGACATTGAAGCTGTAGCGGCCGGGCCGATAGCCCCGCGCCCGCGACTCCGCCAGCTTGGCGAAGAGATCGCGGATATCGGCGAACAATCCCGTATAGGTCGACGGATTGGAGCGCGGCGTGCGGCCGATCGGCGACTGGTCGAGATGGATCACCTTGTCGATCGCCTCCACCCCTTCGATCGTCCGGCAGCGGCCGGGCCGGTCGACGACCAGTTTCAGCCGCTTCGCCACATTTTTATAGAGCACCTCCAGCACCAGCGTGCTTTTGCCAGAACCGGAGACGCCGGTGACACAGGTGAAGAGGCCGATGGGAACGCCGACATCGATCGATTTCAGATTTCTCGCCGAGGCGGCCCGGATGGTCAGCAACCCCTTCGGCTCGCGCGATCTCGGCGGCAACGCCACCGTCAGCTCGCCCGAGAGATAGCGGCCGGTCAGCGAACGCGGGTTGCGCCGGATCTCTTCCGGCGTCCCCTGCGCCACGATCTCCCCGCCGTGGCGGCCGGCGCCCGGCCCCATGTCGATCACATGATCGGCCGAGGCAATCGTCTCCGCGTCATGCTCCACCACCAGCACCGTGTTGCCCAGATCGCGCAACCGCTTGAGCGTCGCCAGCAGCCGCCGATTATCCCGCTGGTGCAATCCAATACTGGGCTCGTCAAGAATATAGAGCACGCCGACCAAACTCGAGCCGATCTGGGTCGCCAGCCGGATCCGCTGCGCTTCGCCGCCGGCCAATGTGGCGGCCGACCGATCGATCGTCAGGTAGTCGACCCCCACTTCGATCAGAAAGCCCAGCCGATCCCGGATCTCTTTGAGAATCCGGTGGGCGATAAAGGCTTCCCGCTCGGTGAGCGAGAGCGCGGTGAAGAATTCCGCAGCGGAACGGATCGACAAACGATTGACGTCGGCGATCGACCGGCCGGCGATCTTCACCGCCAGACTCTCCGGCCGCAACCGATTGCCCTGACAGGCGGGGCAGAGCTCCCCGCCCTCCCCTTCTTCATCGGTGCCAACCGAGCCGATGCCGTGGCACGTCGCGCAGGCGCCGTGCGGGCTGTTAAACGAAAAGGTCCGCGGGGCCACTTCGGGAAAGCCGATGCCGCACTCGATACAGGCGCGCTGCGTGCTCAGGAGCCATTCGTCTTGCTTGAACGAGCCGCCGGGTTTGGCAATCTCGGCCGAGATGACGACGAGACCGTCCGACAACTTCGTGACCGTCTCCAGCGAATCGGCCAGCCGCGACATGATGCTCGGCTTGACCACCAGCCGATCGACCAGAATCTCGATCGTGTGTTTTTTCTGTTTGTCGAGCTTCACCTCTTCGGCCAGATCATGCAACCGTCCGTCGATCCGGGCGCGCACAAA
>JBGPUQ010000198.1:0-2597 GCA_041491185.1 Nitrospiria bacterium
AGCGACCGCATCCCCAGGCTGATCGCCCGTTTTTTGAGCTCATCCGCCGACACCCCTTGCAGGATCAGTTCACGAATTTCCTCCCCGATCGGCATCACCTCATACAAGGCTATCCGTCCCCGGTAGCCGGTATCACTGCAGTTCGGACACCCTTTTCCCCGATAACAGACCACGCTCTTCACCTCATCTTCTGAAAACCCGATCTCGATCAGCGTCTTGGCCGGAACCTTTTCCTCTTCCTTGCACTCGGGACAGATTTTTCGAATCAGCCGTTGGGCCACGATCAGAATCACCGAGGACGCAACGAGAAACGGCTCGATCCCCATGTTCAGCAACCGGTTCACCGTGCTGGGCGCATCATTGGTATGGAGTGTGCTCAACACCAAGTGGCCGGTCAGGGCCGCCTTTACCCCGATCTCGGCCGTTTCAAAATCCCGGATCTCTCCCACCATCACCACATCGGGGTCCTGCCGAAGGAATGACCGCAGCGCGGCGGCAAAATTCAGCCCGATTTCCTCCTTCATCTGGACCTGGTTGACTCCCATTAAGTTGTACTCCACCGGATCCTCGGCCGTCATAATGTTGATGTCTTCCGTGTTGATATAGTGCATCGCGGAATAGAGCGTCGTGGTTTTCCCGCTTCCCGTCGGACCGGTCACCAGCACCATCCCGTAGGGGCTCGTCACCGCTTTGAGAAAGGCCTCCAAGGCAACCGGCTCAAATCCGAGCTTGGTCAGATCCAGCGTCAGGTTGCTCTTGTCCAAAATCCGCATGACGATCTTCTCGCCGAACAGACACGGCAGGGTCGACACCCGGAGATCTACTTCCTTGTCCTTCAACTTCAATTTGATGCGCCCATCCTGCGGCAGCCGCCGCTCGGCGATGTCGAGGTCGGCCATGATTTTCAGGCGGGACGTCAGCGCGGCCTTCAATTTCATCGGAGGAGCCATCGATTCGTACAACGAGCCGTCGAGCCGGTAACGAACCCGGAATTTCTTCTCGTACGCCTCGATATGGATATCGCTCGCCCCTTTTTTGATCGCTTCCGATAACAAGAGATTCACCAGTTTGACGACCGGCGCGTCTTCAACCGCTTCCTTGAGTTCACCGACCGAGAGTTGTTCCTCGTGCTCTTCAATCACATCCAGATCGGTGTCCTCGGCCTCGATATTCTGGAGCACCGTCTGGAGGGATTGCGCTTGATCGTAATACTTATTGATCGCGGCGGTGATCGCCCCTTCCGACGCCACGATGGGCACCACCTCATACCCGGTCATAAACTTGATATCATCGATGGCAAACATATCAGTCGGATCGACCATCGCCACGCTGAGCACCGCACCGGCCCGCTTCACGGGCACCACATGATATTTTTGGATGACATCGGTCGGAATTAACTTGACGATGCTCTGGTCGATTTCAACGCTATTCAGATCAACCGAAGGAATACCGTACTGATGGCTCAGGAACTGCAGCAGTTTCTCCTCGGAAACGAACCCCAGCTTGACCAGCATGCTGCCGAGACGCCCGCCCTCCTTTTTCTGTTCAAGGAGCGCTTTTTGCAATTGCTCCTCGGTAATGATGCCGGACGTATGTAACAACCGCCCCAATCGTTCCGCGCTCATGGACACCCTCCGGACGCGCGACGGCGGGACCGCCAGCAAGGCTGTTGGAACAATCGCTTACACATGATAGAGGGAGAACAGAGGGTCCATGATCGTCGAAGAAAGTGTAGACGAGGCTCCAAATTTTGTCAATCTTGACGTTTTTTGATTGCCGGGTATCGCGCCGATTGACAATCGACCCGGGACACCAACGAAGCCGACCCATCGGAACGAAACCGGCGGATTACGAATCGAGAAGGGACGCAGCGGCCCGCTCCATCACCCGGACCGGGGCCGTTCGCCCGGTCCAGAGTTGGAATGCCAACGCGCCCTGGTACACCAGCATCGGCAGACCATTCATGGTGCGACAGCCGGCGGCCTCGGCGTCGCGGAGCAGCCGCGTCTTTGCGGGGTTATAGATCAGATCACACACGTACGAAAATTGCCGGATGATGGCGGGACTGACCAACCGGGGATCGCTCCGGCTCATTCCCACGGCCGTGGCATTGATCAAACAGTCGCAGTCCCCGGTCTGCTGCGCCAGCGACGCCGCACTCAAACGGATGGCGCGGAGTTGCGGCGCCCGCCGGTTCACCGACCGGAGCTGTCGTGTCAGCGTTTCCGCTCGACTCAGGGTTCGATTGGCAATGACCAGCCGCTTGACCCCGTCCCGGACCAACGCGACCGCCACCGCCCGAGCGGCGCCGCCCGCCCCCAGCAGGCACACCGTCCGCCCTCGCACCGATAGCCCAAGTTTCCGGCGCAGCGCGAGGAGAAATCCCCGGCCATCGGTATTATGGCCGATCAACATTCCACGACGATTGACCACCGTATTGACGGCGCCGATGAGCCGGGCTTCCGGCGAAAGGTCGTCCAATAATCCGATGACCCGTTCCTTATGGGGAATGGTAATGTTGACGCCGACAAGCCCCAGCGCCCGGATCGCGTGAACGGCCTGCCGCAACGAGTGGTCGTGAACGGCGAACGGGGCAT
>JBGPUQ010000199.1:0-2592 GCA_041491185.1 Nitrospiria bacterium
CCACCGACGGCCGCTCCGGCATCTCATAGTCGTCGATCAGTCGAAGCGCCTCATCGCAGGCATAGAGAATTTCGACGCTGCGGACGATGATACTTCGAAACGGGTTCCGGCAGACGGGGGAGAGGCCGGCGGCGCGCGCCGCCTCCTTGGCGATCGGCGAGAGCGTCTCAAAGTTCAGACTATACCGGGCCATCGGGCCGACGACATAGGTGTCCCGTCCCCTGAGCCGCGCATGGAGCGCGTTGGAGTGGGGCACCTGTTCTTCGATGATCTGCTCATCAAACGCCTCAACGGCGATGTCCAGCCCCCGGTTCGACACCAGGCGTCCCTCGTTGAATGGATATTCTTCGGAATGGCGCAAAGCGACGAACTCATACTCCTGCTCAAACTCGGGGAAATCAAACGTCGCCACCCACCGCACCGTCTCCAGCGCGGCCTCCCGCGCCCACCGGAGCCGTTCGGCCAGCGGCGCCAGCTCTTTTTTCGACGGCACCTTGTAGAAGCCGCCCACCCTCACATTGATCGGGTGGATTTCCCGTCCGCCCAACAGCGTCATGATCTCATTGCCGACTTTTTTCAACTGCAGGCCGCGTTGCACGATCGCCGGATGGTCCTTGGCCATCTCGAACCCGCTCTCATAGCCGAGAAAGTCCGGCGCGTGCAGCAGGTAGACGTGCAAGGCATGGCTCTCGATCCACTCCCCGCAATAGATCAGCCGCCGCAGCGCGCGGAGCGGCCCATCGACCCTGACACCGAACGCGCCCTCCATGGCATGAACCGCGCTCATCTGATAGGCAATGGGGCAGATGCCGCAAATGCGCGAGGTGATGTCCGGCGCCTCCGAAAAGTCACGTCCCCGCAGAAGCGCTTCAAAAAATCGGGGCGGCTCGAAAATCTTCAGGCTGAGCTCTTCAACCCGATCATCCGTGATTTTGACGTAGAGCGCGCCCTCCCCCTCGACGCGCGCCAGAGCATTCACTTTGATCGTTTTAGTTTTTTTGGGGCTCATGTCGTTCGCTCTCTTGTCGAAACGCGTCGGCGGCGGCGTTGAATCCACGGAATACCCTGACGAGTCCGTCTTCTTGAACACCCAGGCGAGTCCACCGGTGGCTGAGTGAGCCGGTGTTCGGCGTCTCCATCGGTCCGAAACAGCCGTAACAACCCCGATGATACGAGGGACAGATCGCGCCGCAACCGGCATGAGTGACGGGCCCCAGGCAGGGAGTGCCGTGCGCCACCATGACGCAAACCGTGCCCCGCAGTTTACACTCCACGCAGACGCTGTGCGGAGGCGTCGCGGGCCGGCGTCCATGCAAAAAAGCGCTGATCACTTCGAGCAACTGGTGTTTATTAATGGGACAGCCGCGCAGCTCAAAATCGACCTTCACATGCGCCGCGATGGGCGTCGACGTCTCGAGCGTGCTGATATAGCCGGGTGTCGCATAGACGATGGAGAGAAACTCCTTCACGTCCTGAAAATTTCGCAAGGCCTGAATGCCCCCCGCCGTGGCGCAGGCGCCGATCGTGACAAGAAACTTCGACGCCTCGCGCACCTGACGGATGCGCATCGCATCCTCCGCCGTGGTGATCGATCCTTCCACCAGCGACAGGTCATAGGGCCCCTTGACGACCGCGCGGGACGCCTCGAGAAAATTGGCAATCTCCAGCCGCTTCGCGACGGTCAGCAACTCGTCCTCGCAATCCAGGAGGCTCAACTGGCAGCCGTCGCACGAGGCAAATTTCCAGACGGCGAGTTTCGGCTTGGCCGCGCCGGCAGGCGTTCGCGTCCGTTTCATCCTAGAGCTCCCGGATGCCGAACCAGGTTCGGATGCGATCGTACCGCAAGACGGGCCCGTCTTTGCAGATAAAAACCGGGCCGAACTGGCAGTGGCCGCAAAAGCCGACGGCGCATTTCATGTTTCGCTCCAGCGAGAGATAGATCCGCTCCGCCGCCACGCCCTGGCCGAGGAGATCGCGAATCGCGTAGCGCATCATCAGATCGGGGCCGCACATCATGATCACGCTGCGCTCCCGGTCGATCTCGACCTGCTGAAAGAGATTGGTCACGACGCCGACATGGTACTTCCAGCTCCGATCGGGCTGATCGACCGTCAGGCAGACCTGCGTGTTTGGAATCTTCCGCCAGGCCCGGAATCGTTCCCGGTAGAGGAGATCGTTCGGGGTCTTGACCCCGTGCAGAATTTTCAACGCGCCGTAGGACGCCCGCCGCGTCATCACATAATTGATGACGGACACAACAGGGGCGCAACCCAGCCCGCCCGTCACGATCACCAGCTCCTTGCCCTCGGCCTCCTCCATGGGCCACCAGCTTCCATACGGTCCTCGGAGCCCGACCGTATCACCCCGCTCAAGATCACCCAGCGCGCCGGTCGTCTTGCCCACCACGCGCACGGTATGGTCCAGGAGGTCGGGATCGGTCGGATCGGAGACGATGGAAATGGGCACCTCTCCCATGCCGAAACCGTAGACCATATTGAATTGACCGGGCCGGAAGCGATAGGCGCGGCGCAGCGCCTCGTCGTGCAACCGGAGGCGCAGCGTATAGATCTGCGCCGCCTCGCGGCGCTTCTC
>JBGPUQ010000200.1:0-2565 GCA_041491185.1 Nitrospiria bacterium
CCCGCCCTTCGCGGGTGCCCCGTCGAATCGCCCAGATGAGCAGGGCGCCGAGATAGACAAGCCACAGCCCCCACCAGCTCCCACAGAGTGTGTTGAAGATGAAGAGAGGAATTTTTGCCAGCTCGCCGATGGAGCCGAACAACGTCATCATCGCCAGATAGGCCGCCCCCAACACCGCCAGCAGCGCCAGGACACCGCCCATCCCATCAGGAATCCCCCGCCGGCACGGCAATCGCACCACGCCCTCGCGCAGTCGGTCCGTGAAGCGCGCGACCGTGAGATAGGCTTCGCTGAGGCCGACGAGCAATCCCACCCACCCGCCGGAAATCCAATCGATATAATAGGACTCGGTGCGAACCGGAATCGCGATCGCGAACACCGCGCCTCCCGCGATCAGCAGCACGGCCAGCGCCGCGTCCAATCGGTAGGCACCGGCCTGCACCTCCGGCTTCATCCCCTGGCTCACCGGCGGCACGTGTCAAGAAAGAGGATCCGGCTCGCAATTACGATTCTGTCGGGAGAACGTCCCACTTTCTCTTTTTTGGGGTGAGTCGATCCAATGTGACCTTGATCCCGCATTTTGCAAAATATTCGCGGTAACTGTCAAATTGCTCGGTGACGGTGGCCACGGTGGATCGATAGCCGTAGTTGATGACTTCCAGGCGGGCGCTCAGGTTGACGACATTATAGAGGAACATCACCGCATCGGAGGGATCGGGCTGCAAGAGGAGAAAATCCTTCTCCGGGTGTTCGGCCTTGTACCGTTTCATCGCCATATAGAGGCGCGACGCGGTGTTGATGCGCTGCGCCTGATCGTAAATGAACGATAGTCCCTTCTCCTTGATGCTCGCGCACTCGCCGGAGATCGAGGTCAGGCACAGACGGTTGCGATCATTCTCCACCCGCTGGATCGGATTGAGCACCATCATCAGCTCGGCGCCGTGATTGATGGCGACATCCATGTAGGCCACCCGGCCCACGCCGCCGTCCATGTAATCGCGTCCCTTGACTGTCACCGGTTGGAAGACGATCGGCATGGCGGACGACGCCGTCACGGCGAGCGAGATCGGAACATCGTCGAACCCCGGCTCCCCGAAGACGTCGTAGCGGCCGCTGTCGATATCGACGGCCGGGATGTAGAGCTGGCGGCGCAGCTTTCGAAAATCATTCGACCGCCCCTCGTGGCTGAAGAACTCGGTCAGGTAGGTATCGAAATTCTTGAGCGTAAAAATTCCGGACGGCAGATTCTCCTGCAGCATGAAGATCAGATCCAGCACGGAAAAGGTGGTTCGCTTGGTCAGATAGAACCTGAAGAGCGGCACGACCGACCGGACGAGCCGCTTGAACAATTGCCATGTTTCCTGATAGCCGAAGCTGTAGATGTTCTCGCGCTTGAAATTGTACGGACTGTCGCTGTCGTTGAGGATGGCATCGAAGATTTCGCGGGGCCTGACGCCGTTCGCAATGAGCGCCGCCACCGCCGAGCCGGCGCTGGTGCCCACGATGATGTCGAATTGATTGACGCTGAAACCGGGTTCGAAGAACTCATCGAGCGCCGTAAGGCACCCGATCTCGTACATGAATCCGGGAAATCCCCCGCCGGCCAGCACCAGTGCTGTTTTTCCTCTTCGCTCGCCCGCCATTGCTTTACCCTTTATTCTTATCCGCTCCTGCCGATGAACTGGCACTCGCTCAAGTCAAGGGAAGATGCCTCATCTCCCCTTGACAATCCTCATCGCCGTACACCCTATCCCCTAACCCGCTTTGCCTCTCTAATCCTTAATCCGCTCTTTACTCTTTCCACTTCGGCTGCCGTTTTTCAAGGAATGCCTGCACCCCTTCCCGCATCTCTCCCTGTTCACAGAGCGAGCCGAAGAGTTCGGCCTCTTTTTTGAGGCCGGCCTCCAACGGCAAGGTCAGCGCCGCGCCGATCGCGGCGAGGGCGGCACGGACCGCTTTCTGACTTTTCGAGGCGATCTTTTTCGCCAGCCCCTGGGCCTGCTTGAGCACCTCGCCGTCGGGCACCACCTTATTGACCAGGCCGATCGCTTTCGCCTCCGTCCCGGGGATTTTGTCCCCGGTCAGGATCAGTTCAGCCGCTTTGGACGGTCCGACGATCCGGGGCAACCGCTGCGTGCCGCCGAACCCGGGGATGATGCCCAGATCGATTTCCGGCTGGCCCAGCCGGACCCGTTCGCTCGCCACGCGTAGATGACAGGCCATCGCCAGTTCTAAACCGCCACCTAAACAAAACAGACCGTTAATCGCCGCGATCACCGGTTTGGGCAGTCGCTCGATTTTGTCGTAGATCGCCTGTCCTTTGCGGGTGACCTCCACCCCTTTGGCCGCGGACGAGAGGGTCGCAATCTCCCTGATGTCGGCGCCGGCCACGAACATGTTGCCCGCGCCGGTGATGACCAGCGCCTTGACCGCCGGATCGGCCGCCGCCGCATCGACCGCGGCTTCGAGCTGCGTCATCACCGCCATCGAGAGCGCATTGGCCGGCGGATTGTTGATGGTCAGTGTGGCCACGCCTTCGTCAATCTGGATGATGACCTGTTGTTC
>JBGPUQ010000201.1:0-2563 GCA_041491185.1 Nitrospiria bacterium
TATTTTTAGGGGTTTTGCTATTGCAACCGCTTATGGGATGGGGAAGGGAAAGCGGCTGACCGTCGCCTGATCAGGCGACGGTCAACCCCCACGTCTGATAATATTGGTTGAGCGCTGCGGTTTCAGCCGCGTCGGCTCAGGGACGCGCTTAGTTCGATGACCAGCGCCGCCAGTTGCCCTGGGACTCGCGCCGGGGTCGGGATGGCCGTCTTGGCGCTTCCTCTTTTGCCCCGCCTCGGCTCTCAAATCCCTCGATCGTGGCCTGGGGGATTTTCGCACCGATGAGCCGTTCGATATCGCGCAGGCTCTCCCGCTCGTTCGGGGCGACCAATGAGATGGCATCGCCGCTGGCCTCGGCTCTGGCCGTTCGACCGATCCGGTGGACATAGTCCTCGGGCGCTTCCGGCAACTCGTAGTTCACCACATGGGAGATCCCTTTGACATCGATCCCTCGCGAGGCGAGGTTGGTCGCCACCAGGACCTGAATGGTGCCGCGCCGGAACGCGTCTAACGTTTTGGTCCGTGCCGCCTGGCTCTTGTTGCCGTGGATGGCGGCCACCCGCTTGCCGGTTCGTTCCAAGTGATCGGCCAGATGATCCGCCCGATGTTTCGTCCGGGTGAAGACCAGCACCTGGCCCATCCGCTCCTTCTCGATGAGATGGGTCAGCAGGTCGCGCTTTCTGGTGCCGTCGACCGCGTAGACCACCTGCCGAACACCGCTGACCGGCGTTCCCTGCCGGACGATCTCAATCACCGTTGGCTGTTTGAGAATCTCATTGGCCAGTTTTTGAATCTCGGCCGGCATCGTCGCCGAGAAGAACAGCGTCTGGCGCTTGGTGGGAAGCTGCTTGAGGATCGTCCGCACGTCCGGAATAAAGCCCATATCGAGCATCCGATCCGCTTCGTCGATCACCAGCACTTCAATCGCGTTGAACCGCACATGCCCCTGCCGGACGAGATCCAATAACCGTCCCGGTGTGGCGACCAAGATGTCGACCCCGTTTCGAAGCGCCTGGATCTGCGGGACATAGCCGACCCCGCCGTAGACGACTGTGGTGCGCAGCCGCAGATAACGGCCGTAGGTCCGGATGCTGTCCGAAACCTGCGCGGCCAGTTCACGGGTGGGCACCAAGACCAGCACGCGCAGGGAGGGCGATTTGCCCTCCCGCAGCCGGTGCAGAATCGGCAGCGTGAAGCCGGCGGTTTTACCCGTGCCGGTCTGCGCGCAGCCGATCAGGTCGTGGCCGGCCAGGATGGCGGGTATCGCCTTGGCCTGAATCGGTGTGGGTGTTTCGTAGTTCTTCGCCTTGACGGCGCGAACGATTTCCGGGGCAAGCCCCAGGGATTCAAATGACATACGTGTGTGACTCCTTGTTAAATATGGGACCGCAGTCCCGTCATGTTTGCAAAAGGACAGAAGAAGACGAGTGTTCAGTGTCACGTCAGCGACGCGACAGAACTCAACTGTTCAGGCCTTTTGCCTGGATTGAAGAACCGTGAAGAAGTGTGGTGGTCGATCGGTGAAAACTGAAGGACCGGCTTCTGAGGAGGGATCGGTCTTACGAGGATACCGCCTCGGGGTTCATCAAAACTTGAGTTACTATAACACACCGGGCGATCATGCGCAACGTATTTCTTCTTGGTTGCGGTCCACGCCCTCAATTCTCACCGAGATAAGCGGCCTTCACTCCGGGGTCATTGAGCAACGCGCTGGCCTTCCCGGCCATCACAATGTTGCCGGTTTCCATCACATAGCCCTGATGGGCCAGGGTGAGCGCCGCCCGGGCGTTTTGCTCGACCAGGAGAATGGTTTGTCCCGCGCGATTGATCTCCTGGATGATGGTAAAGATGCGCTCGACTACGATCGGCGCCAGCCCCAGCGACGGTTCATCCAGCAGCAGCAGTTTCGGTTTGGCGATCAGGGCCCGGCCGATGGCGAGCATCTGCTGTTCTCCGCCCGACAGGGTCCCGCCGGGTTGTTGCGCCCGTTCGCGGAGCACGGGAAAGTAGTGATAGATCCGCTCCAACTCTTCGTGAACCGCCGCGCCGTCGCGCCGCAAAAACGCGCCCAACTCGAGATTCTCGAGCACGGTGAGTTTGGGGAAGATCCGTCGCCCCTCGGGAACCTGCGAAATGCCGAGCCCCACGATGCGATCGGCCGCGAGCCCCTGAATGTCACGCCCCTGAAAGACGATCCGGCCGGAGCGTGGCCGCAGGATTCCCGAGATCGTCATGAGGGTGGTCGATTTTCCGGCGCCATTGGCGCCGATCAGGGCGACGATCGAGCCCGCCTCGACCGAGAGGGAGACGCCATTGAGCACGGCGATCGGGCCATAGCCGGCCTGCAGACCGTCAAGCCGCAGCATGGCCCACCGACGGCGTTGAGGCCGGCTGCCCGAGGTAGGCCTCGATGACTCTGGGATTTCGTTGGATCTCGGCCGGCGGCCCCTCGGCGATCTTCTCGCCATGATCGAGCACGATCACCTGATCCGAGATCCCCATCACGAGCTTCATATCATGCTCGATGAGCAGGATCGTCACGCTGTTTTGGCGGATGTTACGA
>JBGPUQ010000202.1:0-2549 GCA_041491185.1 Nitrospiria bacterium
GCAATGGCCGGTTAAAAAGGTTTTGGCGTGGTCGGCCTTGCTCGGCTCCAGCCATTCCCCCGGCGCCAGTTCAAGAAAGCGGTGGAAATAGCGGCAGGCCTCCTGGTCGCGGCCGAGTTTTTCGTTCGCCCAGCCGATCATGAAGTTCGGGGTATAGAGAAGACCGCGCCGGGTGATGCCATAGTCCGGCACCAGGTCGGCGGCCTTGTGAAACTGGTCGATGGCCTCTTCAAACCTGGCTTTGGACATGGCGATCATGCCGTCGCGGTTGTAGGCGTACGCGTGCTCGATTGCCTTTGCCGTTGAATCGCGCTCCTCGGCGATCGGCAACAGGAGGAGGCCATAGAAGATTGCGATCGAGAACACGGGGGATGCCGACGCCTGTTCCGGTTAACAGCGGGGAGGGTGTTCGCCCCCGTGTCTGGACCGGTGTGCGCTTAACGGACCACGGCTGCGGAGGGAGCCGATTCCTTGGGTGGTTTGTTGTAACAGGCGGTCACGGCACTGATGGTGATCAATGCAACCATTACGGCCAGCGCGATACGGGTCATCGGCTCCTCCTTTTTGTTCGAAGTTCACGCGGGGGAAACGGGTCAAATCTACAGGAAGCGGTGAAACAAGTCAACCGGTTGTGTTGATTCCCTCTCTGGATCGGGGTATGATCGGGCCATGTGTGGCATGCGGAGTCGACGCGATGGCTGAAGTGACACTGAAGCACCTGTTGATTTCTCTCGCCATTTTCGCGGGCGTGACGATCCTGGCGCTGGTCGTCCGAACGATCTTCTTCCGGCTCCTTCACCGGTGGGCGCAACGCACCCGAACCGCCACGGGCGACCTGTTGATCACGGCGCTGCGCCGCCCCTCCATCTTCTGGTGCATCGCCATCGGACTCTATTTTGCCATCGGAACCTCCGACCTGCCGGCGCCCTATGTGACCTACTCGTTCAAGGCGATTCACGTGCTCGTCATCCTGTCCGTCACGTTGGTCATGGCCAATATTTCCTCCCAACTGGTGACCGCCTCCGTCCAACGGGCCGGCATTGCGATCCCGGTGACCGGTCTTTCGCAGGCGATCATCAAGGGGATCGTGCTGACGATCGGCTTTCTGATTCTGCTCGGCACGCTGGGCATCTCCATTACGCCGTTGATCACGGCGTTGGGGGTCGGCGGGCTGGCCGTGGCGCTGGCGTTGCAAGATACGCTGTCCAATCTCGTGGCCGGCCTTCATATCCTGATGGAGCGGTCGATTCGCGTGGGCGATTTTGTCAAACTCGAATCGGGCCAGGAAGGGCGCGTGAGCGATATCAGCTGGCGGACGACCCGCATTCAAATGCAGCCGAACACCGTGGTGATTCTCCCCAACAACAAGCTGGCCCAGAGTGTGTTGACGAACTATTCGCTGCCTGAGCCCCGGATGGCGATGCAGATGCCCGTCAGCGTCAGCTATGCGTCGGATCCCAACACCGTTGAGAGGATCCTTGTGGAGGAGGCGAGCGCCGGCGCGCGGGACATTGCCGGGTTGCTTCCCGATCCGGCTCCGGTGGCGCGGCTCATCCCCGGGTTTGGAGCGTCGTCGCTGGATTTCACGCTCGTCTGCCAGGTGAGATCATTTGAGGATCAGCCGCTCGTGCAACACGAGTTGCGCAAGCGCATCTTCCATCGCTTTCAACAAGAGGGGATTGAGATTCCCTTCCCCGTCCAGACGGTCTACCTCAAGGCATCGGATCCCCTGACCCGCCGCGACGGGAGCGCGTGAGACGTCGCCGGGATGAGCCCGGCCGTGGTCAGTCTCTGCCGGACAGGTGGGTCATCAGTGAGAGCCTGGTCATCACGGTTCGGGTCAATTGCCTCGGCAGGAACCGCCATTCCCAATTGCCCTTCGTGGTTGACGGGCGATTCATCCGGGCCTCCTCGCCCAGCCCCAGCAGATCCTGCATGGGAATGATGGCCGTCTCGGCCACCGACATCATGGCCAGCCGGATCAGCTCCCAGTGGAGGGCGTGCTCGCCCACTTCCCGGCCCAGATAGCCGAAGAGCCGGGTGAGCGCTTCGGGACTGATCTCTTTCCGGATCCATCCGAGAATGGTGTTGTTATCGTGCGTGCCGGTGTAGACCACGCAGTGCCGGGGATAATTGTGCGGGGCGTAGGGATGCGTCGGCAGCTCCTCGCCGAAGGCGAAGATCAACAATCGCATCCCGGGCAGGTCGAATCGCTCCATGACCGCTCGGACGTCCGGCGTGATGATGCCGAGATCCTCGGCGATGAGGGGGAGACCGGGGAATCGGGTCACGAGCGTCTGAAAAAAATCGTCCACGGGCGCGGCGACCCATTGCCCGTGCTCGGCGGTCGACTGGCCGGCGGGCACGGCCCAGTAGGCGACGAATCCCCTGAAGTGATCGAGCCGGATCAGGTCATACAGAGCCAGATTGCCGGCGATGCGCCGGATCCACCAGTCATATCCGGCCGCTTTCAGCGCGTCCCAGTCGTAGACGGGATTGCCCCACAGTTGCCCGGTCGCGCTGAAATAATCCGGCGGGACGCCGGCGAC
>JBGPUQ010000203.1:0-2549 GCA_041491185.1 Nitrospiria bacterium
GACCTGAGTGGTCCGGATCGTCGCATGGCCGAGCATCGCCTGCACCGCCCGCAGATCGGCGCCTCCAAGCAGCAGGTGCGTGGCGAATGAATGGCGGAGCATATGGGGTGACGGCGGGGTGGACAGGCCCGCGGCCCGCGCGTGCTTCTTCAGCAGGTACCACACCGACTGGCGGCTCAGCCGACGGCCTCCTCGCCCGATGAAGAGATCATGAGTCCGCCGCTGGTTCAGCAGCAGGGGCCGCGTGTGCGCCAGGTAGTCGGAGAGTTTCTGCCGGGCCGTCTCTCCTAACGGGACGATGCGTTCCTTGCGTCCCTTGCCCAGACAAATGAGGAAGCCGGAGAGGAGATTGAGATTTTGAATTTTCAGATCGATCGCTTCAGAGACGCGCAGCCCGGTGGCATAGAGCAGCTCCAGCAGGACATCATCCCGTGCGGCGACCGGGCCCCGGCCCTTGGGATGGTTGAGCAGTTGCGCCACCTCCGCCATTGTTAGCGTGGAGGGAAGGCGCTGCCAGTTTTTGGGGGTGGCCAGGGTCGCGGTGGGGTCCTGGGAGATCGCGCCTTCCAGCAACAGAAAACGGAAAAAGGTCCGCAGCGTGCTGATCAGCCTGGCGATGGAGGCCGGCGCCGGCCGCAACGTGAGCATCCCGGCGATGAATCGGTGCAGATCTCCCGCCGACAGTGTGGTGCACGACAGACCGTCGGTGGTCAGAAACCTGAGCAGGTGGTCGAGATCCCGACGGTACGCCGTGCAGGTGTTGGGGGAAAGGCCGCGCTCGATGCCGAGATGATCGATAAACCGGTCAATGAATGGTTCAGGGGATGGTTCAGCCGATGGACGATGCACGAATTCCATCATAGGTGAAGGTGATTCGAAAGGCAAGCACAGCGATCACGACTCTTCTCCCCGCCGCCATCGTACTGACGGCGGGGTGGCTGCTCGTGGGATCGGTGGGCCGTGCGACGGCGGCGCCGCCGACGGGCCCAAGCTCCGCCCCGTCGGCCCAGGCGGTGCTTGACGCCGCCCGGCAGGCCGATGCCGCGGGGGACAATCCGCGGGTGATCGAATTGATCCAGGAATGGCTGAAGACGCAGCCGGCCAACGAGTCGACGGCCGAAGCCTTTTTTCTGATCGGAAGAGCCGCATGGCGGCAACAGCAGGCGGACGATGCCATCTTTTATCTCCGAAAGTTAATGCAGGACGCGCCGCACTCCCCCTGGGTGGCGGACGCCAGCGCGCTGCTGGGACAGATTTTCATGGCGCAGGGATCGACCGGCGACGCCATCAACTATCTGGAAAAGGCCGTCGGACTGCAGACGGAGCCTCAACTTCGCCGGCCGCTCTATGAACAATTGCTCGGGCTCTATCGGAAAACGGGGCGGCTGCTCAAATCGGTGGAGACGCTGCTGGCCTTGCGCCGTCTGGCCGAGTCGGCCGGCGACGCGGAGGCCCTGGCCGGAGTGAATCAGCAGATGCGCGACATGATCGATGGAGCCACGGACCCCGAACAGCTGACGCACGTGGCCGTCGCCATTACCAGACGGTTTCCCGCCGATCTCGTGCTGCTGCGGTTGGCCGACCTGGCCGGACAGCGGCATGAACCGTTTGAGGAGGAACAATGGTTGCGGCGGTTTTTGACCGAGTTTCCCAAACAGCCGCAGTCGGGCGAGGTCTCGGACCGGTTGCGGGCGATGGCCGCCGCGGTCAAAGCGAAACCGTCGGTGGTGGGTGTGCTGCTGCCGTTGAGCGGGCCGGCGCAACTCTTCGGGCGCAGTGCGCTTCGGGGCGTCGAGGTGGCGTGGGAGGCGGCCTCCTCCATCGGACTGGCGATTCGGGACAGTCAATCGGGTGAGGGATCGCTTGAGCGGTGGATCGACGAGTCCCATCCGTTGGCGATCATCGGCCCGTTGTTGAACCGGGAGGTTGACCGTCTGCTTCCGCTGGCCCGACGGGCCCGGCTCCCGGTGATGAGTCCGGGAGCCACGGGTGGAATGGATGGCGCGTCCGACGCGTCAACGCACAGCGACCGACAGAACGATCTCTTCCGGAACGGCCTCACGCTGGAGCAGCAGGCGCGGACGGCGGCGGACTACGCGGTGAATCGACTGACGGCCAAACGGATCGTGATTCTCTATCCGGAGGAACCGTACGGCCGGACGCTTAAAGAGCTCTTCTCAACGGAGTTGATCCGTCTGGGCGGGGAGGTGATCGCGTCGGTGGGCTACGCGCGGGATGCGACCGATTTCAGCGCCCAGCTTCGCGCCGTCAAGGCCGCCGATCTGGCCCGATACGGCACCGTCGGTCCCTCGGTGGAGGGCAAACCGCCGAACCAGTGGCCCTATACGCCGGGATTCGATGCCATCCTGCTGCCGGGCGATGCCGAGCAGGTCGGGATGATCGCCTCACAGTTGGCGTTTCACGGGATTGAGCATATCCCGTTGATTGGCATGGGCGGGTGGAATCGTCCGGAGTTGCTGACCTTTGGGGGGCGGTTTATCGAGGGGGCGGTCTTCGTCGACGGATTTTTTGCCGGGAACGAGTCGCCA
>JBGPUQ010000204.1:0-2540 GCA_041491185.1 Nitrospiria bacterium
ACATATCGAGGAGGCCGGCGTCCATTCCGGCGACAGCGCCTGCGCGCTGCCGCCCTATTCGCTGGCGCCGTCGATGATCGAGCAGATCAAGCGCCAGACCCGGCTGATCGCGGCGGAGTTGCGGGTGGTCGGGCTGATGAATATCCAATTTGCCATCTGCAACGGCGAGCTGTTCGTGCTGGAAGCCAATCCGCGCGCTTCTCGCACGGTCCCCTTTGTGAGCAAGACGATCGGGCTGCCCGTGGCCAAGATCGCCATGAAGGTGATGATGGGGGCGAAGCTGGCCGACCTTGGCCTGACGACGGAACCCAAGCTCGACTATACGGCGGTGAAGGAAGCGGTCTTCCCCTTCAGCCGGTTCGCGGGGGTCGATACGATTCTGGGGCCGGAGATGAAATCAACCGGCGAGGTGATGGGGATCGACCGGCTCTTCGGGCTGGCGTTCGCCAAGGCGCAGGCGGGGGCGGGCGGGGTGTTGCCGCTCAAGGGCCAGGTGTTTTTGAGCGTCCGCGATGCGGACAAACCGGCGTTGCCGCCGATTGCCACCACCCTGACCGCGATGGGATTCACGCTCTGCGCGACGCGGGGGACGGCACGCCACCTGCAAGAACTGGGCGTCGCCGTGACGGCGGTGAACAAAGTGCAGGAAGGGCGTCCGCATGTCGTGGACCATCTCAAAAACCGCGAGGTGGTGCTGGTCATCAATACCGTCGGCGACAAACAGTCGCAGATCGATTCGTACGCGATCCGGCGAACGGCGCTGGAGGAGAAAATTCCGTATTATACAACCATGGCCGGCGCGCGGGCGGCCGTGACGGCGATCGATGCACTGCGACACCACGGGGTGAACGTCGCGGCGCTTCAAGACTATCATCACCGATCAGCGGGGGCGGCATGACCATTCCGATGACGAAAGAGGGCTACGACCAACTCCGAAAAGAGCTGGAACGCCTCAAGCGCGAAGAACGACCGAAGATCATCGCCCTCATCGCCGAGGCCGTGGGCCACGGCGATTTGAGCGAAAACGCGGAATACTCCGCCGCGAAGGAACGCCAGTCGTTCATTGAGGGGCGGATCAAGGAGATCCAAACCAAGCTGGCCAGCGCGCAGGTCATCGAATCGCAGCGGGGGAGCAAGACGGTGGTCTTTGGGGCGACGGTGGTGATCAAGGACCGGCACGCGGAAGTCCATCGAACCTATATGCTGGTCGGCCAGGATGAGAGCGATCTGCAACGCGGCAAGATTTCGGTGCAGTCGCCGGTCGGTCGGGCGCTCATCGGGCGGCGGGTGGGCGATGTGGTGGAAGTCCAGACGCCGGCCAGACTGATCATCTACGAGGTGCTGGAGATCAAATTTCTGTGAGCGGATCGGAACCCTGGTGGCGCCGCGCGCGGCGGTTGGCCGCCTACTGGCGGCTCGGTCTCCATTTTCTGCTCGGCACCAGGCGATTTGGCGTGAATAATCGTCGATCCGAGGCCTTCGCCTCCTGGCTTCGCCGGCCCCTCTTCGGCTTCGGCTGGTCGGTTCTGGTGATGCCCTGGCGGTGGCCTGCACTGTGGAGCATCGTCCGATTGCGCCTGCGGATCGCCGGTTTAATGGCGCGTGATCTCCCATGACGACGCGCCCCCCGGAGCTGCGGGTCTCGCTCGGGAAGTTGGAGCTGAAAAATCCGATCATTCTCGCGTCCGGCACGGTCGGCTATGGCGAAGAGATCGGCAAAGTCTTTGACCTGAATCGAGTGGGCGCGATCACCGTGAAGGGTCTCTCGCTGGAGCCACGGCCCGGCCATCCCGCCCCGCGGCTCTGCGAAACACCGAGCGGCCTCCTCAACGCGATCGGGTTGCACAATGTCGGGCTGAAAATTTTTCTGGCCGAAAAACTGCCCTTTCTGCGCAGATATCAGCTCAAGATCATCGTCAACATTTTCGGTGAAACACTTGAAGAATATGTCGAATTGGCACAGCGACTCAGCCAGGCCGACGGCGTGCATGCGCTGGAGCTCAACGTCTCCTGTCCCAACACGAAGCGTGGCGGCTTGAGCTTTGGCGTCGACCTGGACTCGCTAACCACGCTCGTGGCGGCCGTCCGGCTCGCCACGCCGCTGCCGTTGATCGTCAAGCTCTCGCCGAATGTGACCGACATCGTCCCCTTCGCCAAGGCCTGCGAAGCGCAGGGGGCCGATGCGCTCTCGCTCATCAATACCGTCCGGGCGCTGGCCATCGATGTCGACACGCAACGCCCCAAGGTGACCAACCTGGTCGGCGGTCTGTCCGGGCCGGCGATCCGGCCGATTGCCGTTCGGATGGTCTGGGAAGTGACCCGGGCCGTCCGGCTTCCCGTAATCGGGATGGGCGGCATTGCGGCGGCCGACGACGCTGTCGAGTTCTTCCTGGCCGGCGCGACGGCGGTGGCCATCGGCTCCGCCAATTTTGCCGATCCCGCGACGGCGCTGCGCGTGATCCAGGGGATCGAACGCTATCTCCAGCGCCACGGGCTCACCGGCATTCATCAACTGATCGGCGCGCTCAAGATCGATGGCC
>JBGPUQ010000205.1:0-2509 GCA_041491185.1 Nitrospiria bacterium
GTCCGTCCGATCTCATCGCCGCCGCAGATCATCGGAACGCCCTGGCTCAACAGCAGCGTGGCCATGAGGTTTCGTCTCTGCCGTGCTCTGAGCGCGTTGACGGCCGGGTCGTTCGCCGGTCCTTCCACGCCGCAATTCCAACTGATGTTGTCATCGCTGCCGTCGCGGTTGCCTTCGCCGTTCGCCTCATTGTGTTTCGCGTTGTAGCTGACCAGGTCGTGAAGGGTGAAGCCGTCGTGCGCGGTGACGAAATTGATGCTGGCGTGCGGGCGACGCCCCCCGTGCTCATACAAATCGCTGCTGCCCGCCAACCGGGTGGCCAGCTCGGCGACTTGCCGGCCGTCTCCTTTCCAGAAGCGGCGCACCGAATCGCGGTATTTCCCGTTCCACTCCGTCCACAAGACGGGAAAGTTGCCGACCTGGTATCCCCCCTCCCCAAGATCCCACGGCTCCGCGATGAGCTTGACCTGCGAAATGACGGGGTCCTGCTGGATGATGTCGAAGAAGGCGCCCAGGCGGTCAACCTCATGGAGTTCCCGCGCCAGCGCGCTGGCAAGATCGAATCGGAAGCCGTCCACGTGCATCTCTTGCACCCAATAGCGCAGGCTGTCCATGATCAGCTGCAGCACTTGCGGGTGGAGCATGTTCAGCGTGTTGCCGCACCCGGTGTAGTCCATATAATGTCGGGGGTCGCCGTTGACCAGGCGGTAATAGGCGGCATTATCAATGCCCCGCAGCGACAGCGTGGGGCCCAAATGATTGCCCTCCGCGGTATGATTGTAGACCACGTCCAGAATCACCTCGATGCCGGCGTCGTGCAGCGTGCGGACCATCATCTTGAACTCGTCAATGACGTTCATCGTGCCGGAGCCGTAGCGAAGATCCGGCGCAAAAAACGACAGCGTATTGTAGCCCCAGTAATTGTTCAGACCCCGTTGAACCAGCTGACGGTCGTCGATGCGATGGTGAACGGGGAGGAGTTCGACGGCGGTGATGCCCAGTTTGAGCAGATGATTGATGACGGGTTCGCAGGCCAGTCCGGCATAGGTGCCCCGCAATTCCGGCGGAACCTCCGGATGCCGGGCGGTGAATCCCTTGACGTGGGTTTCATAAATGATCGTCTCATGCCACGGGATGCCGATCCGGCGATCGCTTCCCCACGTGAACGCCGTGTCGACGACGGCGGCCAGGGAGGCGAACGGCGCATTGTCGCGTTCGTCCTTGGCCAAATCGCCGGACGGGTGGCCGATCGAATAGCCGAACATGGCATCATCCCATTGTGTCCGCCGTGCGATCATCTTGGCATAGGGATCGACCAGCACCTTCGCCGGGTTGAATCGATGACCCGCGGTCGGCTCATAGGGGCCGTGGACCCGGTAGCCGTAGAGCCAGCCGGGTCGCGCCTCGGGAAGATAGATGTGCCAGATCCGGTTGGTCTGCTCCGTCAATCGGATGCGGTGAAGCTCTTTTTTTGCCTCGATCGAGTCAAACAGGCAGAGTTCGACCGCGGTCGCATTCTCGGAAAAAATGGAAAAGTTCACGCCTTTTCCATCCCAGGTCGCTCCCAGCGGGTAGGGACGGCCCGGCATGGTTCGCAACGTTCCGCGGCTCAGCGGCGGCGCCATGATTCCGGGAGCGCTCATCCGGCACTCTTGAGCACGATGATCCCCAGCGGAGGAAGGGTCAGGGAGAGCGAGTGGTCGCGTCCCTGGAATGGCATGGGCGCGGCCTCGACCCCGCCGAGGTTCCCGTGGCCGCTTCCCGCATAGACGGTCGCATCGCTGTTGAGGAGCTCTTTCCAATAGCCGCCTCTGGGCGCGCCCACCCGGTACTGGTCGCGCCGGACGGGCGTGAAATTGGCCACGACCATGATGATGTCGCGGGTCGACCGCCCCATTCGAATAAAGCTCAGGACACTCTGCTCCCAATCCTGAAAATCGATCCACTCGAAGCCCTCTTGACCAAAATCCAGTTCATGGAGCGCGGGTTCCGTTCGGTACAGACGGTTCAGATCGGCGACCCATTGCTGGAGACCGTGATGCGGCGCGTATTGCAGGACATGCCACTCCAGGCTGGCCTCATGGTTCCATTCCGGCACTTGTCCGAATTCCCCGCCCATGAAGAGCAGTTTTTTCCCCGGGTGGCCGTACATGAATCCATAGAGCAGCCGGAGATTGGCGAACCGCTCCCATTCGTCGCCGGCCATTTTCCCGATCAGCGAGCCTTTGCCGTGCACCACCTCATCGTGGGAGAGCGGGAGCACGAAGTTCTCCGTAAAGGCGTACCAGAGGCCGAAGGTCAGGAGGCCGTGCCGATACTTCCGGTGGATGGGGTTCTGCGAAAAATAGGCCAGCGTGTCGTGCATCCAGCCCATCATCCATTTCATCCCGAAGCCCAACCCGCCCGCGTAGGCCGGCCGCGACACCATCGGCCAGGCGGTCGACTCCTCGGCGATCGTCTGCACATCGGGAAACCGTTCGTAGACCCCTTCATTCAACCGCTTGAGGAA
>JBGPUQ010000206.1:0-2506 GCA_041491185.1 Nitrospiria bacterium
ACGAACTCACCGAAACCCTCGCAAAAATCGATGAGCAATTGACCCGCGATCTCCCCGACGAGGCCCGTAAGGCCGGCGCGCCGGCCGGCTGGCTCCGCGAATGACCATGCTGCAAGTCGACGCCGACGGAAAAAGCGACATCGGGAAAGTCCGGCAGGCCAACCAGGATGCCTTCACCCTGGATCGGGAGCGCCAGATCTATGTGGTCGCCGATGGCATGGGCGGTCATACCGGCGGGGAAATCGCCAGTCAGCAGGCGGTCGACATCACGCTCTCGATGGTACGCCGCCTCACCTCGACCGACGCCGTCGACGGCGACGGTGAGACGACGGCCCGACCCAAGACGGTCGCACCGGCTCCCCCCGAGCAACAACTCGTCGAAGCCATTCAGGCGGCCAACGCGCACGTTTTTCGGTTGGCGGCCGAGGATCGGAAGCTGCACGGGATGGGGACCACGCTGGTCGCGTTGTACCTGAACGGCTCATCCGCGCACGTCGGCTCGGTGGGCGACAGTCGCGTCTACCTCTGGCGCAACCATCAACTGCGCCAGGTCACCCATGATCATTCCCTGGTCAATGAATACGTCCGTCTCGGGACGTTGTCCGCCGAAGAAGCCTCCACCCATCCGCTCAAGCACATCATCAGTCGCGCGATCGGCGTCCATCCGACCGTCGAGGTGGACCACTTCGCCGTCGCCCTGAAGCCGGACGATCTCTTCCTGCTCTGCTCGGACGGGCTGACCAACATGCTCGACCCGAACGAACTCGCCGCGATCCTGACCTCCGTTGGCAGCGATGCGTCCGCCGTCTGCCGGGAGCTCATTCAGCGCGCCAACACCAAGGGCGGCCTCGACAACATCACGGCCGTCGTCGTCCGCTGCCTGTCCATGTGACCGATGACCGCGTGGCCCACCATGAAGACGGCCCGCCATGAATGGAATCAGACCACGCAAGTCCTGGGCATCGATCTTGCCAACGATCGGATCGAACAGCTCCAGGCCGTTGCGTCTCCCCGCCTGAATCTCTTTGTCACCCGGTCGCCGCAAAAGGCGCTGCTCTGGAACCGGCTGGAACCGCTGGATCTGGTCATCATACGATTCGACCAACCGCTCGGTCAGGTATTGGACTTGTTGCAAAACCTGATCGAGGCGAATCCCGGCCCTCCGATCCTGCTGCTGGTCGAACCGGGAGCCGAGGCCGCCGCTCACCGTCTGGTCCAGCATGGAATCTGCCACACGCTGCCCGCATCCATTCCTCCGGATCTTTTTCAACAGCACATTCGGCAATTGCTCCGATTGTCCACGGTGAGTCCCCTTCGCGGGGACACATCGGCCGAACAGACCGCCGCCGCGCAGCGGCCGGATCTCGCGCCGTCGTCTGTGATCCCGTCATCCCACGCCCCGATCAACCACACGGTTTCACCGCCCATGCTGGCCGTCCCCCGCGTCACGGACCACGCGGCATCGACCCACCTCATCAACGGCTCGGTCGACCAGGCGCCGGCACCGGCAACGGAGCTGCCCGTCCCCGCGGCGCCGGCATCTGCCCGCCAGTCGGCAGGTGGAGGCGGGCGGCAGACGGATCACATGACACGCTCGACGGATTGGGAGATCCCCTTTCTCGACCAGCTGGTCATTGAACTCGCCCACCGGCTCAAAAATCCGTTGGTCTCGATCAAAACCTTCACCCACCTGCTCAAAGAACGGTTCAACGACCCGGAATTCCGGGACCGGTTTTACCACGTGGTCGGCAACGATGTGACCCAGCTCAATGACCTGATCGATCGGCTCCTGGAGTTTACCGAATTTATCCGCCCCTACCCGCAGCCCCTTCGGATCGCCGATGAACTGCATCCGGCCAAGGAAGCCGTGGAGAGCGCCTGCGGGGCGAAACAAATCACGCTGCAGATGGTTCCGCCCTCCGCACCGCTGGAATTTCATGCCGACCCCGCGCAATTCCGCTATCTGCTCAAGCAACTGCTGATGGAAAGCGTGACGGCGGCGCCGGTCGGCGGTCAGATTCGGATCACTGTGTCGACGGACGCCGCAACGACGGACCGGGTGGAACCAACCTTTTCAATCCGTCTGGAAACAACGGCCGGACCGCAGGCGCGCCAACGCGATTGGCTGAGCCTGGAGCTGCTGCTGGCCAAGGAGCTGATCGCGCGTCACCACGGCGTACTGACCGTCGCCTCCACCGCCGGCGGACGGGTGGTCACCGCCACCTTCCCGCTCGGCGACCAGCCCCGCACCGTTCCGGCGCTATCGCCGCGGGCGGATCGGCCCGATACCGCCGTCACGATCGACCGGCGGCAGATTCCCCTCACGATCGTCTTTCGTGAACGACGCCATGGTGTCCGACGGCGACAGACCCTCCCGATTGCGTTTACCGACCGGCGCCGACCGGCGCTGAAGCCGGAAGGCCCGCATCGGACATCGCCGATCCGTTCCGGAAACTAAATGGGGCATACCATCCTGATCGTGGATGACGAACCGAGCGTGCGGGAA
>JBGPUQ010000207.1:0-2501 GCA_041491185.1 Nitrospiria bacterium
GCGGCGGCCACCTCCGCCTGCAACACGGCCCGAAGGAGCAGCTCCTTGGCCTCCTGTCGCTGCCCGCCACCCAGCTTCGTCGCCTCGTCCAGGCTGGCCTTGGCCTCCTTGAGCAGTTCCGATGCATACTGCTCGGCCCGCGCATCCTGTGCGGTTTGAATCGCCTGTTGAGCGGTGGAGATTTCCTTCAGCAGGGGAGCCGCGCAGCCGGCGCCGACCGCGGCGAAGAGCGCGCAACTCATCATGATGACCAGTCGATGGGGAACGAATGAGCGTGTGTGCACGACCCGGATGCTAATACAGGCGGGGACGGAAGTCAAATCCGGTCGCCGTGGACCGCGGAGTCTTCGGCGGTTGACTCTTCGGAAAAGATCTTATAAAGTAAGAACCCTGTACCGGTGGCGCACGCGTGTCGTAATCGAGGGGTATCGTACCGTCCATGATCCGTCAGGCCGAAAAGATTCTTGAACATGAATGACGTTCCTCCAAAAATGATCCTCGCGCTCTTCCTGGGATGGGTGTTGATCGCCGGGATGGGCGATCGCCCGCCCGCCGCGGCCGCCGAGCCGCCCGCCGCGGATCAATTGATCGAAGCCGATCTCCTCTATCTGACCCGCGACAGCGACGGCCATCTGGCACATGGCACCAAAGTTCTCGATGCCTTGGCACAGAGGCATCCGGACGTCCGTGATGAAGTGCTCTGGCGACTGTCCCGCACCGAGAAATGGTTGGGCGACGAAGCGTCGGGCAAGTCCGAACAACTGGCCCATTACGAGCGGGCTGAAGCCCTCGCCAAGGAGGGTATCAAGGCCAATGACCGATGTGTGGAGTGTCATTTCTGGTTGGGGGTGGCGTACGGAAAGATCGGCATCCTCCGGGGCGTGCTGAATTCGCTCTTCCTGGTCGGTCCGATCGAAACGGAGATGCAGACGGTCCTGCGCCTGAATCCCCAGCACAGCGGGGCGCATCATGTGTTGGGGGTCGTCTATCGGCTGATCCCCTGGTTTGCCGGCGGCTCGCTCGAAAAGTCCATTGCCGAGCTGGCGCTGGCGGTCCGGTTGAACAGTTTCAGCACCATCCATTATGTGGAACTTGCCCGCAGCTACGCGGCCGCCGGCATGAAGGAGAAGGGGCTCGAAATCCTCGATGAGCTGGCGCAGGTGACCGCGCCGTATGACCCGACCCAGGCCAAAACCGACCGCGTCCAGGCGGCCCAGTTGCGTCAGGAACTGACCCACTCGTAAGTCCGGGCGATTTTCCCGCGTCATCACTTCTAGCTTGCCGAGCCCGTTCACGGTGAACCCGTTCAGGGTGAACCTCGTGCCGGAGGAGCACACCGGACAGGCCCGCCATAAAATTGACAATCCCCCATCCCTGTGTTAGGACTAACCGTTATGTCGACGACAAATCGGTTGATCCCGTCACGAGCGGACTATCGCATTTTGGCGGCGAAGGGGCGGTCCGTGCCGATCTACACGGAACTGCTGGCTGATCTGGAAACCCCCGTCTCGGCCTTCTTGAAATTGCACGACGGCCGGTACGGCTACCTGCTGGAAAGCGTCGAGGGGGGAGAGAAATGGGCCCGCTATTCGTTCATCGGCTGCGGTGAGATGACGCTGCTGCGCGCCCGCCGTGGTCTGGGGAGCGACCAACTGGAGGTGGTGCGGAAGGAGAAAGTCGTCCGCACGATCAAGGCGGCCGACAGCCTGGCCGCGCTGGAAGCGCTGCTGGCGCCCAAACGGATGGCTACCATCGATGGGTTACCCCGCTTTTTTGGCGGCGCGGTCGGGTGCCTCAGTTATGATGCCGTCCGTTCATTCGAGCGACTGCCCGATCGAGGCAAACCGGGGCTCGATCATCCGGAAGCGCTCTTTCTCCTGGCTGAAACGCTCGTCATTTTCGACAATGTGGCGCAGAAACTGAAAATCGTCGCTTACGCCGACCCGGCGAAGGGCACGCGTGATGCCGCCTACGATCAGGCGGCGGCCCGGATTGCCGCAACGGTTCGGCGGCTCAAGCGACCGCTGGGCAAGTCCCCTGCATGGCTTCGTGGGCCGCGCGCCGCGCAACGCCCCGCGCGCGGGCCGGTCGCGGCGTCGCTGCCCGGATTGCCGGGGGTCCAGTCGACGCTCGATCAATCCTCGTTTGAGAAGATGGTCATGCGGGCGAAAGACTATATTGCGGCCGGCGACATCTTCCAGGCCGCGCTGTCGCAGCGGTTTGAACGGCCGGCGCGGACCGCTCCCTTTTCGGTCTACCGCGCGCTGCGGGTCGTCAATCCCTCGCCCTACATGTACTATCTGTCGTTCGGTGATCTGAAGGTCGTCGGGTCGTCGCCGGAAGTCCTGGTGCGGTGCGAAGCGGGGAGGATCGAATTGCGGCCGATCGCGGGCACGCGGCCGCGCGGCAAAACGGAGGCCGAGGATCAGCAACTGGAAGCGGAGCTGAAAACCGATCCGAAGGAACGGGCCGAGCACATCATGCTGGTCGATCTGGGGCGA
>JBGPUQ010000208.1:0-2494 GCA_041491185.1 Nitrospiria bacterium
ATGATTTCGGCCGAGACGATCCGGAGTGTCACGGGAGCAGGACCAGGAGAAGGCGCACGGACAGGTTGGCCGCCACGCCCGCCGCCAGATCGTCGCCCATGATACCCCAGCCGCCGGGCCATCGGCGCTCGATCCATGAGATGGGAAATGGCTTCATGATGTCGAACAGGCGAAAGAAGAGAAACCCGCTCCCGACGGTCAGGGCGGTAAAGGGCAGTGCGGTAACAGTCACCAACATGCCACAGACCTCATCGATCACGATCATCGAGGGGTCGCGTTCACCGCCACCGGCAGCCACCGCCGACGCCGCGACGACACCAACGATCGTCACGCCGACGAGCACCACGATCGTCACGGCCGATCCGGCCACGGCGCCCAGGGATGGCAGGATCCGGTTCATGAGCCAGGCAAGAAAAAGACCGGCCACGCTGCCCACGGTCCCTGGCGCCACGGGCACGGTGCCGAGACCTCCGACCGTCGCCACCCACCAGGCCCAGTCACGACTCTTCCACTCGCCCATCATTGTAAGTCAGGGGGGAGATGCTCAGCTCCCCCCTGACAACCCCCCATCGCAGCGTTTTGATCCATTAATACCGCCGGGCGAAGATGATCTTGCTGTACCCCAGCCGATTGATCGGCCACGCGCCGCGAAACCGAAGATCGCACTGCCCCAACCCATAGGCCAGCTTCCGCCGCCAGTTATTTTGTTTCAGAAAATGAAACCGCTCGGGCGTGAGATAGGTGAGGAAATCAAACCCATAGGTCCGAAGAATCCGGAAGCGATGTTTTCGCAATAACCGCACCAACTCGCCCTGGGTGAACGTATTGAACTCCAGCTGCGGGCCGTCCACATCCCAGATCCTGGCGTGCCCTTCCCGGAGGTTGCCCAGCGCCCGTCTCAGCTCGCGCCACCGATACAGTAACCCCGGATACCATTTATTGTCGCATTCAAACGAGAAGAGGGCGCCGGGCCGGCAGAGCTTCGACACCGATTCGATCGTCTGTTCGTACCAGGGGATATGCCCCAGGACATCACCGTAGGAGAGGACGCAATCGACCGACCCTTCCTCAATCCTGGCCTCCGACAGATCCGCGCATCGGAACTCCACGTTGCGCAGCCCCAATCGATCGACCTTCTTCCGGGCTTCCTCGATCGACTCTTTCGACACGTCGACGCCGATCACCCGGCGGCAGTACCCGGCGGCATAGATCACCTGGGCGCCCGTGCCGCACCCCACGTCGAGCACGGCGGAGAAGGGACCGCCGAACCGCCGCTGGACGAAGATCTCGTCCAGACAGATCCGGTAGAGCTGCCGAACATTCGTAAAGTAGGGCTCGCTGAAGCCGTCATAGGTCGAGGAAATGTCCCCATAGAACCGCACCACCTTGGCAAAGTGAGCGGGGTCCTGCAGTTTGATATCGCCCAGCACATGCCCTCCGATGGCTCCACGATCAGAGTGAACGCCGATCACCCTCGCGCCGTGCGAGAGCGCGTCATCCGACAACACCTGACCGCTTGGCGACCACACCTGACCGTTTGGTCGGCCCATTATAGCGAATTTTGAAAAGTTCGCAAGCGGTTCCCACCCATCGCGCGCCCGTACGCGGCTCGCGCGCGCGACTCGTGTCGTCGTTCGATCGCGATGAACATACCAATCCGGAGAACGCGCGAAAAATTTTCACCGCGACCGCTGCGGAAAATGCATTTTTTTCTTGACAATCAGCAGAATTGCGTTATATTTACACACACAGATTTTATATGTGTTGCGACAGCGGACAAACTCATCATCAAGGGCCTGATCAGCATAGGCAGGGAGGTGGCTCCATCAACACCACAATAGGATCTTCGGATCCGTCATAGTGAAAGGGGGCATATAGAGTGCATGCGTTAGGTACGCATCTGCTCGTGGAATTGCGAGGCTGCAATTCCAAACTGCTCAACGACCTGAAAAAGGTCGAGGACATTCTGGTTGCGGCGGCGAAGGAAGCCCACGCCACCGTCATTGAATCGAGATTTCACAAATTCAGTCCGTTCGGCATCAGCGGCGTGGTCGTCATCGCCGAATCCCACCTCACCATCCATACGTGGCCCGAATACGGCTACGCCGCCGTCGATGTCTTCACCTGCGGCGAGGTGCTCAAACCCGAGGTGGCCGCCAACTACATGATCGACAAATTCCAATCACGGAGTCCCTCCATCGTTGAGGTCAAGCGCGGGTTGCTGTCCCGTGAAGGCCGACTCCCCCATAAACCCATGAAGAACACGACCCCGGAAGATGATCGAGCCAAAGAGCTACAAATGGTTTCTTGATTTCCTGAGCCCCGACGAGGGGCACATGCACGGCATTGAGACAATCCTCTTTGCCAAGCAGACCAAGTACCAGCGGATGGAAATCATCGAGACCAAGAGCTACGGCCGCTGCCTGGTTCTGGACGGGAAGATGCAGTCCAGCCAGGCGGATGAGTTTATCTATCACGAAGCGCTCGTCCACCC
>JBGPUQ010000209.1:0-2476 GCA_041491185.1 Nitrospiria bacterium
CGAGCGGCCCATCGCCTGCTCCGCGCGCTGCTGGTAAATATCGAGGCTCATATGGCAGAGCGGGCAGGGCGTGACCATGCAATCCGCGCCGTGCTCTCTTGCGTCGACCAGATTTTCGCCGCTCATCCGGGCGGCGAGCGCAGCCTTTTCCAGGAGAATGGGAAAGCCGCAGCACTTGATCCGGCCGTCATAGTCGATCGGCGTGGCGCCCAGCGCGGCGATGACGGTTTCCATCGATTCGGGATGAAAGGGATCATCGTGGTCAAGATCTGCCGACGGGCGCAGGATATAGCAGCCGTAGAACGGGGCGACCTGCAGGCCGGTCAGGGGTCTGACGACGGCGGCTTTGAGCCGGTCGATGCCGAGATCTTCCAACATGACCCAGAGCAGATGCTTGATCTCCAATCCGCCCCGGTAGCGCTGCTCGGCCGGTTCGATGGAGTCATTGATGGCCGCTAGGGTCGACGGGTTTTCTTCCAGCTCTTTTTTTGTCGAACACATGACGCCCTGGCAGGTGCCGCAGATCGTCATCAACGGCAACCCGAGTTGCTGCGCCATCCCGAAGGTTCGCGCGTTGAGCGCCAGCGCCAGCTCCGGCGACGCTTCCTTGATCACCCCGGCGCCGCAGCAGGAGGCGTCGCGCAGTTCGACCAGCTCCAGCCCGAAATGGCGGGCCACGATCATGGTCGATTGATAGAGCTCGGGACAGGCGCCCTGAGCGACGCAACCCGGGAAAAAGGCGTAGCGCATCAGGGCGACTCCCGTGCCGGTGGCAACCAGCGGCGAAACAATCGACGAATCTGCCGGATCGACCGCAGCGGCGGATGCCAGGGCAGGGGAACTTTGCCCCGGATGAGCATCTTCACCGCCAGCGGGAGGGTCGTGAGCAGTTCGACCGGGTGGCGCCAGAGCATTTGGACCGGCAATCGTCCCTCGTTGAGCCGCCCTTCGTATCCGACGACGTCGGCAAAGCTGGTAATGTGACGGGCGCCGATCGTGTCGGTCAGCCCGTCCGCGATGGCGGCCCGGCGTAATCGCACGATCGCTTCCATCGGCTGGACATCCTTCGGGCAGACCTCGACGCAAAAATTGCATCGCGTGCAGTCCCAGATGCCGTCGGGTTGGGTGAGCGTCTGCAATCGCTGACTCTTCGTCTGATCGCGGGGGTCGGCCACAAAGCGGTAGGCTTTGGCCAGGGCGGCCGGGCCGAGAAAGCCGGGTGAGACTTCCAGGCTGGTGCAGGCGGAGACGCACGCGCCGCACATGATGCAGGCGTCGACATTATGAAGCTCTGTGCGGGTTTCCTTGGTCAACCGGGCCGATGCCGTCGATCCGGCCGCGAGATCGGTCGTCACCCACGGCGTGACCGCCCGGACTTTTCCCCAGAAGGGCTCCATCCGGACCGCCAGATCTTTGAGCGTCGGCAGATTGTGCATGGGATCGAGCCTGATGGTGACTCCGTGCCGTTCGATCTCCGGGCCGATCAATGTCTTGCAAGCGAGGGTGTGGCGGCCGTTGATTACCATCGAGCAGGAGCCGCAAATGGCGCTGCGGCAGGAGGCGCGAAAGGCCAGCGTCGAATCGAGCTCCTGCCGGAGTTGAAACAGCGCGTCCAGCACGGTGGCCCCGCGCCGGGCGATGTCGAGCCGAAACTCCTGCCGGTGCGGCGCGTGATCCGTTTCGGGGTTGAATCGCTGAATGGAGAGTGTGATGCGCATGGGCGATCCGGGCCGTCGTCAGGTCGACGGCGCGCTGAGCCCCCGTTCGAGTCGCCGCCCACGGGCCGCTTCGAACCGCGCCCGTTCTTCATCGGTCGTCAACGCCAGCGGCGGCACAGCGGTGGGGTGGCCGTCGTCATTGAGCGCCACATAGGTCACCAGGGCGCTGCTCGTCTGCTGCTGGTCGCCCGTCTGCGGATCCTCCGCGAAGACGTCGACGCCGACTTCCATCGACGTGCGCCCGACGTAGTGGAGCCGGGCTTTGAGGGTGACGAGGTGGCCCAGCCGGATCGGCGCGCGAAAATCGAGCCGGTCCATCGAGACGGTCACCACCGGCCGCCGGCTGTGGCGGTAGGCCGTAATCGCGGCGACCAGGTCGATCCAGTGCATGACCGTGCCGCCCAGCGCGTTGCCCAGCGGATTGGTATCGTTCGGGAGGACGACCTGAAGCATGTCGGATGCGGAGTCGGCGACGCGTTTGGCTTCCATTTTGTATTAGGGGAAGCTGGCTCAGCTCCCCCTAGACCCCCATCGCCGGATGATTGTATTTGAGGGGAGATGTCTCCTCTCCCCTCAAACTCCCCATCGCCGTACATTTTGTAGTCATGGCTCGCGCGTCAGACTTCGAGCACTTTCGGATAGGTGGTGAGATTGACGCAGCCGGTGTCGGTGACGACGACCAGATCCTCCAGCCGCACCGCCCCGATGGCGGGATAGTACAGCCCCGGCTCGACGGTGACGACGTGGCCGGTCTCGAG
>JBGPUQ010000210.1:0-2475 GCA_041491185.1 Nitrospiria bacterium
AAGAACTCCGTCGGCGGCGGCCCCGAGCTGGTTTGTGAGCTGGATGAGACCAAAAAATGCTTTGCCATGAGATGGGTTGTAACGGAGTGAGACGATAAGTTTCAAACTACGTTCAGCAATTGCGACCATTCTTCCACGCTGCCTTCCGCATGTTCAGTAGATCGCGTCTGTCGTTCCTTCCTCGTCTCTTGCGCTTGTAATTTTGGGGAGGCCGGTATAGAATGGCCGGTCACGTGGGGAGGATGATGGCCAAACGGTGGGACAAGAAGCAGCCCGCGCGTCCGCTTCAGCGGCGGGCGCCTCGTCGGCTGAAAGAGAAGGACGAGGACGCGCCGGCGGACGAGGACGGGGGGACGGTGCAGTCGACGGCGCTGTCGGAATTGTCCGAGACGAATTCGGATGACGAGAGCACCGAACTGAGTGAAGAGCCGGCGGCCGAGGTCGAAGAAGAATCCAGCCGGGAAGAGCCCGATGCCGTCAAGAGCTATTTAAAAGACATCCGCCGATGGGAACTGTTGACCTACGAGCAGGAGCAGTCGCTGGCCAAGCGCATCGCCAAAGGCGACGGCCGGGCCAGGCGGCGGATGATCGAGTCCAATCTGCGGCTGGTGGTCAGCATCGGAAAACGTTATATCAACCGCGGGCTGCCCTTCTCCGATGTGATCGAGGAAGGCAATCTGGGGCTGATCAAGGCGGTTGAGAAGTTCAATTATAAAAAAGGGTTCAAGTTCAGCACCTATGCCTCCTGGTGGATCCGGCAGTCGATCGAGCGGGCCATTATCAACCAGAGCAAGCTGATCCGCCTGCCGGTCCATGTGGTGGAGCGGATCAATCACTTCCTCTCCGCCACGGAGGATCTGCTACAGGAACTGGATCGTGAGCCGACGGTTCAGGAACTTTCCCGCCAGATGGGATGCGACCACTCCCAGGTGATCGAGCTGCAGCAGGTGATCCGGAAGACCTATTCGCTGGACAGCCCCGTCGGCGTCCAGCAAGAGGCGACGCTCAAGGATATTATCGTCGACACCTCCCAATCGCTTCCGTCGGATACGGCCGAAGGGGTCAAGCAGCGGGAGGAAATCTTTGAGTGGATCAAAGGACTCCGCGATACGGAAAAGCGGGTGATCGTGATGCGGTTCGGGTTGGATGGCGGAGAACCGCAGACGCTGGAAGAGATCGGGCAGGTGTTGGGATTGACGCGGGAGCGGGTCCGGCAGATTGAAGCGGCGGCGCTGCAGAAATTGCGGGCGATCGTGACGGCCCAGATGACGGAATTTGAAGAGAGTTTGTAGGACGGACGGGGACGGGACGCGGTGATCGATTTAAAAAGCAAGATCAGGGAAATCCCGAACTTTCCGAAGGACGGCATCCTCTTTTATGACATCACGACCCTGTTGAAGGAGCCGGATCTCTTCCATCGGGTGATCGAACGACTGGGCCGGTTGTACGAGGACGAGCGGATTGACAAGGTCGTGGCGATCGAGTCGCGGGGATTTATTTTCGGCGCGGCGCTCGCCTTCCGGCTCAAGACCGGATTCGTGCCGGTGCGCAAAGGCGGCAAACTGCCCAGCGACGTCTATGAAACCGAATACAACCTGGAATACGGCTCCAACCAACTGGCGATCCATCGTGACGCGATTGTCACCGGCGAACGGGTGCTGATCGTGGATGATCTGCTGGCGACGGGCGGCACGATCTCGGCGACGGTCGATCTGGTCAAGCAACTGGACGGTGTGATTGTGGGGATCGCGTTTCTGATCGAGTTGACGGCGCTGCGGGGACGGAACCGGCTGGATGGCTATCACGTCGTCTCACTGGTGAGCTACTAGCTCGGAGGCCTCCGGGTATGCCGCAGAAACGGCTGTTGGTTGTTGATGACGCGTTGATGGTGCGCCGCCACGTGTCTCACACGCTTGCACCCGCCGGCTATGCGGTTGATGAAGCCAGCGACGGGATGGAGGCGCTCCAGGCGCTCAAACGAGCATCGTACGATTTGGTGCTGCTGGATTTGGAAATGCCCCGGATCGGCGGGGTGGAGTTGTTGCGGTTGCTCCACGGCGGGGCGGTCGGGCCGATGCCGCCGGTGCTCGTGCTGACCAGCGCCGCGGTGAAGCGGGACGATCTGCAGCGGTTTCGTGAACTCGGGGTGGTCGGCTATCTGGATAAGGAGATCGCGGCCGAGCAGTTGCTCTTCCGCGTGCGGGCCGCGCTGACCGGATCAGCGGCGACGGATGACCCGTCCGACGAGACGGGGAAGAGCGGCGGCCCGGCGGATCAGCCGCGCGGATGATACCGCTGATGGATGGTTTTTAATTCCCCCTTGGTCAGATGTGTGTAGACCTGAGTGGTCCGGATCGTCGCATGGCCGAGCATCGCCTGCACCGCCCGCAGATCGGCGCCTCCAAGCAGCAGGTGCGTGGCGAATGAATGGCGGAGCATATGGGGTGACGGCGGGGTGGACAGGCCCGCGGCCCG
>JBGPUQ010000211.1:0-2472 GCA_041491185.1 Nitrospiria bacterium
CTTCCGGCATCAGCTTGTTCTTGTAGGCCCGCTGGTAAAACTCCGTATCGTCAACGAGCAGGACTTTTCCCGTCATCCGCCGTTCCTCCTCCTGCCGTTTACGACGAGCGGCCTTCGTCGCCGCGATCGGCGCCTGACGGTCCGGCCGGCAAGCCGGCCGGCGACTCCACAGACCGGCGCAACCGGACCAGCTCCGCCTCCAAGCGCTCCAACCGTTCGGTCATCGGATCAGGCATGTTGGCATGGTCCAGCATCACCTCATCCCGGTTGGCATCCCCCTCCAGCCGCTTGACGCGCCCTGGAATCCCCACCACCGTCGAATGCGGCGGCACCGATTTGAGCACCACGGAGTTGGCGCCAATCTTGACATGGTCGCCGATGGTAATGCCACCCAAAATTTTCGCCCCGGCGCCGACGACGACATGGTCGCCCAGCGTGGGATGGCGTTTGCCCCGTTCCTTGCCCGTGCCACCCAGGGTGACGCCCTGGAAGAGGGTCACGTGATCGCCAATTTCCGTCGTTTCTCCGATGACGACGCCCATGCCGTGATCGATAAAAAACCCCCGGCCGATGGAGGCGCCGGGATGAATCTCCACGCCCGTGAGAAAGCGCGCCAAGTGGGAAATCAATCGGGGGAGCAAGGGAATCTGAAGGCGCCAGAGGCGATGGGCCGCGCGATGAAAGACAATCGCCTGGAAGCCGGCATAGGTGAGAAAGACCTCCACCGCGCCGGTGGCCGCCGGGTCGCGTTCAAAGACGGCGTGGAGATCGCTCTTCAGCGGCTCAAACATGGTCGGATCATCGCCCGGTTGTCGACGGCCCGCCCTCGATCAGGCAGACGGCGTGGGCGGCGATCCCCTCGCCGCGTCCGATCGGCCCCAACCCTTCGTCGCGCTTGGCCTTGATGGCCACCTGCGACGGATCGATCTCGAGCGACTTGGCCACCGCCGCGCGCATCGCATCGATGTACGGCGCCAGCTTCGGCGCCTCCGCCACAATCACGCTGTCGATGTTGGAGATTCGAAATCCGCCGTTCCGGATCTTTCGTCCCACATCAACGAGCAGCGTCAGACTGTTCGCCCCTCGATAGGCGGGATCGGAATCCGGGTAGTGTGTCCCGATATCCTTCAACCCGGCCGCCCCCAACAGCGCATCGCAGACGGCGTGGACGAGCGCGTCGGCATCGGAATGGCCCTGCAACCCCTTGGCACACGGGATCGCCACCCCTCCAAGAATCAGCGGGCGGCCCTCCACCAATGGGTGGAGATCATAGCCGATGCCGATTCGCACCATGGACCAGGTTGGCCGAGGCCAGCCATTGTTCGGCGACCGGCAGATCTTCCGGCGTCGTGATTTTCAGATTCATGGCGGACCCTTCCACCACCGCCACCCGATATCCCAATCGCTCCACCAGGGCCGCGTCATCCGTTCCCGAAAAACCATCCGCGGCCGCCCGGGCATACGCCGCCTGCAGTGTGGTGCGATGAAAGACCTGCGGCGTCTGCGCCAGCCAGATTTCCCGGCGCGGCAGCGTCTGTCGAATCATGCGATCCTCGCCGACCTGCTTGGGCGTATCCCGCAACGGGATCGCCAGCACGGCGCCGTCCGCCTCGACGGCGGCGGCAATGACGGCCGCGATCTGCTCCGGCGTCACGCAGGGGCGCACGCCGTCGTGTACCGCCACCAGCTCGATCCCGTCGGAAATCGCCGCCAACCCCAGGGCGACCGACGCCTGCCGTTCGGGGCCACCGGGAAGAATCCGCATCACCTTGCGAAAACCGAACGGCTGCACCACCTCATCCGCGCAGAACGATTCTTCGCCGGGAGGCACCATCACCACGATCTCCTCGATCTGCGGGACCGCCTCGAATCGGTCGATCACGTGAGAGAGGATGGGACGGCCGGCCAAAAGCAAAAATTGCTTGGCCCGGGTGCGACCGTGACTCGGGGGGCAGGCGACGCGCCCGCTGTCCATCCGGCGGCCGAGGCCGGCGGCCACGATGATCGCCGCGACGGGCACGCGGGACGAACCCTCACGACCCCAGCGATTCGATCCCGCGCTCATTCCGCCGGCTCTTCACGAAGCCGGGTAAAAATCATCCGTCCCGCCGTCGTTTGCAAAACGCTGGTCACGATGACCTCGACGTGCTTGCCGATCAACCGCTTCCCGTCATCGACCACCACCATCGTGCCGTCTTCCAAATAGGCCACCCCCTGCCCCGCTTCCTTTCCCTCCTTGAGCACGAAGACCCGAAGCGATTCACCGGGCAACACGATGGGACGCAAGGCATTGCTCAGATCATTAATATTGAGCACCTTGACGCCCTGCAGACTGGCGACCTTGTTGAGATTGAGATCGTTCGTCACAATCTTGGCGCCGAGTTTTTTGGCCAGCGCCACGACTTTGGCGTCGACTTCTCGGATCTGGGGAAAATCGTCATCGATGATTTTGACCGCGATGCCCGGCATCTC
>JBGPUQ010000212.1:0-2468 GCA_041491185.1 Nitrospiria bacterium
GACCCATTGACCTTGATTGAGTCTATTGAGAGGGGCTCGCGTTGCTCCCTGCCTGCCGGCAGGGCTGGATAACCGCTCTCCCCGGGAAAGATGGGGACAGATTTGAAATCTGTCCCCATCTTTTCACCGGCGGTTAAAAGTGGAAGCCGAAGAGAAACGGGGCCGCGATGCCGAAGCCGACCAGGCCGACCACGAGCAGCCCCATCAGGATTTCACCCGCCGTGTCACCCGCTTTTTTGAGCCGGTCGGAGAGGGGTTGCGGGGTGCCCTCGCAGGGGTTGTCCGGATCGCTCCCTCGCTGGAGCACCACGTAGCCCGCGCTGGTGCTGGTCGCAATCGGCGGGCTGATCTCGCACTCCGCCAGTTGGGCGGCAATCTTGCTCAATGAGGGGTTGATCCGATCCAGTTCGCCGACGGGGACGATGCGCGCCGACGGGGGAAGGAGCTCGCCGCGGAGCAACGATTGGCGGAGTCGTTCGGCATCATCGGTGGTCGGGACGGTCATCATGGCGATCGATCGACGGTCGAACGTGACGCGCGGCGCGTCCGTGGCCGTTTTTGCGGTTGAGCAGGCGGCGGTTGTGAGGAACAACGACAGGAACACCACACCGCCGACGAACCGCAGGGCCGATGAGACGACGGCGCGGTGCCGGCACGTGATTCGGATGTTCATTCACTCTTTACTCTAGAAGAATTGATGCTGATTTGCAACCCGGACGAATCATGCGCCGGGCGATACCATCGACATCCGCCGCCGACCATCGTCCGATCGTTGACATTTCCCGCGATTTGGATATACTAAGCCCGCGTTTTTTTACTTCGAACGAACGTGAGAAGTCACGTTCGATTCTCAGTACAAGTGTCCGCCGTGGATTGCGCGGCCGCCACGACCACCACAACCCCAATCGAGACCATCGCGATGCATAGAGGAGTGGCCGCTTTGCTGCAGGCCGCACTGCGAGACGCCAAGGCCAAAGGCCTCGTGGCCCAGACGGCCGATCCGCCGATTCTCTTGGAAGTTCCCAAGCGGACCGGGCAGGGCGATTTTGCCAGCACGACGGCGATGGTGCTGGCCGCGGATGAAAAAAAACCGCCGCGCGAGATGGCGGCGATCCTGCGCGATCATCTGCCGGCGGTCGATTGGCTCGAGCGCGTGGAGATCGCGGGTCCCGGCTATCTGAACTTTACGCTGGCCCCCTCCTACTGGCACCAGGTGCTCTCCGATATTTTGCAGCAGGGGCCCCGGTATGGCTGCTCGGCCATGGGCGGGGGGCAGCGGGTCCAGGTCGAATTTGTGAGCGCCAATCCCACCGGACCGCTCCATGTCGGCCACGGCCGCATTGCGGCGGTCGGCGACACGCTGGCCAATCTGCTGGATGTGACCGGGCATTGTATCGAGCGGGAATATTATATCAACGATCTCGGCAAGCAGATCGCGACATTGGGCCTTTCGCTGCTGGCCCGGTATCGTCAGCACTTCGGGGAACCGGCCGAACTGCCCGAGGGCGGCTATCAGGGCGATTATCTGCGCACGCTCGCGGAGGCCGTGGCGAAGAATGAAGGCCCCCGGTGGTTGACCGAGCCGGCGGAAGAGAGCCGGAGCTATTTTTCCCAGGTGGCCAGCCAGCGGCTCCTGGCGCAGATTCGTGAAGAGCTCGAACAGTTCGGCGTGGCGTTCAACGAATGGACCTCGGAAGTCTCCCTGCATCTGAGCGGCAAGGTCGAGCAGGCGCTGGGGCTCTTGAAAACCGGCGGCTATCTCTTCGAGGCCGACGGCGCGACCTGGGTGCGGACGACCGCGTTCGGCGACGATAAGGATCGCGTGGTGATCCGGCAAAACGGCCAGATGACCTACTTTGCCTCCGATCTCGCCTATCATCGGGACAAATGTGAACGGGGATTTGACCGGGCGATCGACGTCTGGGGCGCGGATCATCACGGCTACGCGCCGCGGATGCACGCCGGCATGGCGGCGATGGGCTATCCCCCCGATCGACTCCGGATCGTCCTCGTTCAACTGGTGAATTTACTCCGCAAGGGGCAGCCGGTGAGCATGTCGACCCGCTCCGGCGAATTTGTGACGCTTCGGGAAGTGATGGATGAAGTCGGCCGCGATGCCGCCCGGTTTTTCTTCCTGATGCGCCGGTGCGACAGCGCGCTCGACTTCGATCTGGAGCTGGCCAAATCGAAATCGGATGAAAACCCGGTCTACTACGTCCAGTACGCCCATGCCCGGCTCTGCAGTCTTCGGCGACAGGCGACGGAGCAGGGCATCTCGCTGCCGGAGTCCGGCGAGATCGATCTGGGCCCGTTGACGCTGCGGGAAGAACAGACGCTCCTGCGGCAGTTGTCGCTCTATCCCACCGTCATCGAGGCGAGCGCGCAGTTATTGGAGCCGCATCGCGTGATCTTCTATCTCCAGGAGCTGGCGTCGTCGCTCCATGCCTATTACAATAAACATCGCGTCC
>JBGPUQ010000213.1:0-2444 GCA_041491185.1 Nitrospiria bacterium
CACCAGGCAGGTGGAAAAGCCGAAGGCATAGAAGCGCTTCGCCATGAAATCGATTTTGGTTTTCCCCAGCAACTCCAGCACGCGTCGTCTCTCCCCCCTCGGTGGCGCCCGATCCGTCGGATCGCTCAGATACTCAACCGCTCCAGTTTTCGCCGTCCGCTCATCCAGTCGAAGACCACGCGCGTCCCGACGATCGAGGTGAACAGATTGATGGTCACGCCGAGGCTGAGCGTGACGGCAAACCCCTTGATCGGCCCCGTCCCCAGCAGGAACAAGACGACGGCGGTGATCAAGGTCGTGACGTGCGAATCGATGATGGTCACGAAGGCCTTGGCATAGCCCGCATCGATCGCCAACCTGACCGGCCGCTGCTGCCGCAGCTCTTCGCGGATGCGTTCGAAGATCAGCACGTTGGAATCGACCGCCATGCCGATTGTCAGAATGATGCCGGCGATCCCCGGCAGGGTCAGCGTGGCGTTGAACGCAGCCAGCGCGCCGATCAGGAGGATCACGTTCAACAGGAGGGCCACGTCGGCAATCAGGCCGGACCACCGGTAATAGATCACCATGAAAACCAGCACCAGCATCGCCCCCAGCAACGCCGACCGGATCCCCGCCTCGATCGAGTCGCGGCCCAGCGTGGGACCGACCGTGACGTTCTGGATGATCTTGACCGGCGCCGGCAGCGCGCCGGCCCGAAGGACGATGGCCAGGTCGTTCGCCTCCTGCGTTGAGAAGTTGCCGGTGATCTGGGCGCGGCCGCCGGAGATCGCCTCCTGGATGACCGGCGCGGAATAGACCGTATTGTCGAGGATGATCGCCAGCCGTTTCTTCACATTCTCCGACGTCACCTTCTGAAACAACGCCCCACCCGCGGCGTTAAAGGTGATCGAGACATATGATTCATTGTACTGGCCGATGGAGACCCGCGCGTCGGTCAGCAGGTCGCCGGTCACCACCGACGGCCGTTTCACAATATAGGGCCGGCGCTTGACCTCGCCCGTCTTCTTGTCCACGATCCGTTCATAGAGCAGCTCATCATCGGCGGCCAGCTTGCCCTCGACATCCTTGGCCACGACCTCATCCTGTCCGGGCGGGACCGAGGCCGGCAGTTTGCTCCAGGCCGGGCTCTCTTCGTCGATCAGCTTGAACTCGAGCTGCGCGGTCTTGCCGATCAGATCGAGCGCCCGCTGCGCATCCTTGATGCCGGGGAGCTGGACGAGGATCTGGTCGTTCGCCTGACGCTGAATGAGCGGCTCGGAGACGCCGAATTGATCGACCCGGTTCCGGATCGTCTCCAGCGCCTGCGACACGGCCGTCTCCTTGATGTGGGCCTGGTCGCTCTCGCGCACGCGGAAGACCAGCCGGCCGGACTGGCCCTTCTCCTTCGGGATGTCGCGGTCGGCGTTGTCGAACGACGGGTAATTATCGGTCATGAGCTTGATGAGGCGGTCTTTGAGCTTGCCGGTGGCCTCTTCCGTCTCCTGCCCGGTGAAATCCAGCTCCAGCTCGCGCGGCCCCGACCGTTTCGACGTGACGTCGGTCACCGATTGACGGGTCAACACCGACGGCAGCGTCGCCATCGTCCGATCGATCATGCCATCGATCGCTTTCTCGGTCTCCACTTCAAGCACCACGTGCATCCCGCCGAGGAGATCGAGCCCCAGACCGACGCCCTTGCTGGGCAGATAGCGCTGCCACCAGCCGGGCATCTGCTGGAAGAGCGGCGTGGAGGGAAGAAACAAAATCAGCGACACGACGACCGTCGCCGCAATGGTGGCCAACCGCAGCCCGAGACGGTGCTTCACGCGAGCGCTCCGGGCGCATCGATCGATGGTGGATGGCGACGAATCACGATCCGGCCTCCTCCTCGGTCAGCAACTGGGTGATCGCGCTGCGCCGGACTTTGACCTTCACATTGTCCGCCACCTGGAGTGTAACAACGTCATTGTGAATATTCGTGACCGAGCCCAGCAGCCCCCCGCCGGTTTCAACCCGGTCGCCTTTCTTGAGCGCATCGAGTATCGCCCGGTGTTTTTTCTGCCGGCGCTGCTGCGGCAGGATCATCAAGACATAGAAGAGCACGAAAATCAGGAGAAACGGCACAAAACTCAACAATGAACCACCCAGCCCGGCCGGCGAAGAGCCGCCCGCGGCCCCGGGAACCGGGGAAGAGGGTGCTTGCGCCCATGCCGGGGCGACCAACAGTTCCGATATCCATCCGTATATCATGTCGACGACTCCTCCCTCATGCTGTAGAACGTCCGGCGGAACTCGGCCAAACGGCCGGTCGCAATCGCGTCGCGCATCCGGCGCATGAGCGACAGATAATAATAGAGATTGTGTACCGTATGCAAGCGGGCCGCCAACATTTCGTTCGCCATGAACAAATGGCGGAGGTAGGCCCTCGAATAGGAATGGCAGGTGTCGCAGCCGCAGTCGGC
>JBGPUQ010000214.1:0-2442 GCA_041491185.1 Nitrospiria bacterium
CTGATGGTGCGGATCAGATGGTTGGCGTAGTCGGCGATCGAGAGCGTCCAATCGGGAGCGATTGCGACGCCGGTCGGCCAGTTGAACTGCGCCATCTCACCCTGACCGTCGTCGATTCCTGCCTCCCCGTTACCAGCGACGGTGACAACCGTGGCCGATTCCGGCAAGAGGATGGATGGCCCCGGGATGGTGGTTGCTCCTCCCATGGCGCCGCCCGCGAGCACGAGGATTAGGCTGCTCAACCGATTCATGGCGGCGCTCCCGGCGGGCGGGCCGGAGGGGACCACGTCAGTCTCGATCGCGGGGCGGGCAGGGTGGCTGTGGTCGTCGCCGTTCCGTGATCGAAGACGATGTAGCTGTCCCAGCCGTGATAGAGCAGGCGGGGGACGAGCGGGGCCACCGCATCGGCGGAAAGACCGTATAAGAGAGTCGTCGATCGATTTCCTCGATCGGCATCGTGGATGGTCAGCAACAGCGCCTGCGTGGCGTCGTGATACTGCCGTCCCGCAATGGTAAACGAGTTCGGTCCGATGGCGATGCCGGGGGGGAGACGGCGGGCGAGCTCCGCCGTGAGCGTATTCTCCGCGGGGCCACCGAACAGCAAGAGCGCGGTGTCGGCGGTGGCGGGTGTGCCGACCTGCGCCGGAGCCATGGCCAGCGTACCGCGTCGCGCGTTGACCCGATCGGCGATCGCCCGGTAGAGCACGGTCAGGCCGGGAGCGGCGCCATCGGGGAGTACGATTTGCAGTGCGGGATCCGACACGGAGCGGTTCAGCATCGGCGGCAATTCGTCGCCGGCCAACCGGCGAAAGAGATTGACCCCCGGATCGACCGAGATGCGGATCGGCGGTTTGGCGACGGCGGTTTCAACCACGGCATCGGGTTGATCCATCCAGAGTGATTTTTCCAGAATCCGATCCTCCGTTTCAATGTGCACCGTGACCGGCAGCCGAAACGGCGGCGATGATTGTCGAAGGTGCACGCTGACCTGGGTGCCGTTTGGTTCGCCGGCTTCAGCGGCCAGAGGGGAGAGCTCCACCCGTTCGATCTCCAGTGTCGGCGCGCCGCCGCGCACGATCCATTGGCGGAAGAACCAGTCGAGCGGTTGATCCATCCGGCCTTCGGCCACCAATCGCAGATCGTTCCATCCGGCCCGTTTTCCGCCGTACCGATCGGTGAAATCCCGCAGCGCGCCGAAGAACGCGTCGTCGCCCATGAGTCGACGCAGCTGGTGAAAGACGAACGCGCCTTTCTGATAGCCGATGGCGCTGTCGATCGGACCGCTGTTGGTCAGAAATCGCATCAGGGGGTAGTCATGACCGGGATCGACCAGGACGGTATATTGCACCAGCATCTTCTGGCGCGCTTGCCGGGCGGCCTCTTCTCCCTCATCTTCTTCCACGGCATAATAATTGGAAAGATAGGTCGTCAACGCTTCCGCCCAGTTGCCCTGTGCCTCGTCGGGGATGACGCCGGCGCCGAACCATTGGTGGACGATTTCATGGCCGAGCGCGTACGGCTGGGTGTAGTGGCGTTTGAGGATGGATTGGCCCAGCAGGGCAAATGACGGATAGGCCTCGCCGACCGGGAAGCGAGATTCGGCGATGACGAATTTTGGAAACCGGTAGGGTCCCAGGAGACGGATGTCGCGCTGCAGATCGGCGGCGGCCGCGTCAAGATATTCATCGGCGAGGGAGGCGTCCTCCCGATAGAAATAGGTGGAGAGTGTGATCCCATCGATCGATCGCGTGGTGACGACATAGGGGCCGGCAAAGAGATCGATCGATTCCGCGGCCTGATCCATCGACCAGATCGTTCGTGTCCGATCGCCCTCATTGCGGTGGGCGGTGAGCCGGCCGGCGCCGAGCGCTTCCCAGTCCGCCGGGTGGTCGACCTCAAGTTCGAAGGTAAAGAGTGCGTCGGGCCAGAGGGGATACCACCCGCTCTGTCCCGATAAGGAGAGGCCCTGGGGATCGATCACGCCGTCCTCAACTGATGCATCGTGTGAACTGGCGGTGGTCTCCGATGTCGACGGCCATTCCCCATGGTAGCGCACGGTGACCACAAGGGATTGGTCCGGTGCCATGGCGATCGGCGGCAGGGCTTCATACCGCTGCAGATGGTCGAAGTCGGCATACCGCTGTCGGAGAAACGGGTCAAGCGGCAAGTGCGGCGGTCGGCGCCCAACGGCCACGGCACGATCATTGATGCTGACCGCATCAATGGCGACATGCGGGCTGAGGTAGAAGACGACGGATTGTGGCGCGGCGGTCAACGGAGCAAATGTCATTTCATCTTCCCCCGTGAGGCGATGGGTTGATGGCTCAATCTGGACGCGGAGGTGATGGTGGTTCGGGAGCCATGGCTGGGAGCCGAGGAACTCCGGGCTGACCGATGATGATCGGAACAGACCGCAACCTTCGATCAACCCACCCCCCAGCA
>JBGPUQ010000215.1:0-2442 GCA_041491185.1 Nitrospiria bacterium
GGGGTGCGAGTTCGACTATTCGGGCACGCAGGCCTGCAAAGCGCTCAAGGAAGAGGGCTACCAGGTGGTGCTGGTCAACAGCAATCCCGCCACGATCATGACCGATCCGGAGTTCGCCGACCGGACCTACATCGAGCCGCTCGTGCCGGAATTGCTGGAGGCGATCATCGAGCGGGAGCGGCCCGATGCGCTGCTCCCGACGATGGGCGGGCAGACGGCGCTCAATCTGGCGATCACGCTCTCTGACAGCGGCGCGCTGGAGCGGCACCGGGTGCGGCTCATCGGCGCGAACGCGGCCGCCATCCGCAAGGCGGAGGATCGCGAAGCGTTCAAGGCCGCGATGCAACGGATCCATCTGGAGGTGCCGAACAGCGGCCATGCCGCGACGATCGAAGAGGCGGAACGGGTCGGGGATCAGATCGGTTTTCCCGCGATCATCCGGCCGTCGTTCACGCTGGGCGGCATGGGCGCGAGCATCGCCTACAACCGGAAGGAATTCCTGGCCCAGGTGGAGGCGGGGATGGCGGCCAGCCCGACCCATCAGATCCTGATCGAGCAATCGGTGCTGGGCTGGAAGGAGTTCGAGCTGGAGGTGATGCGCGATCTGAAGGATAATGTCGTGGTCATCTGTTCGATCGAGAACATGGATCCGATGGGCGTCCACACCGGCGACAGCATCACCGTCGCGCCGGCGCAGACGCTGACCGACCGGGAGTACCAGCAGATGCGCGACGCGGCGATCGCGGTGATCCGGGAGATCGGCGTCGAGACGGGCGGCTCCAACATCCAGTTCGCCGTCCATCCCGAGACGGGGCGGATGGTGGTGATCGAGATGAACCCGCGGGTCTCCCGCAGTTCGGCGCTCGCCTCGAAGGCGACCGGTTATCCGATCGCCAAGATCGCGGCCAAGCTGGCGGTCGGCTACACGCTCGATGAGCTGCTCAACGACATTACGCGCGCCTCTCCGGCGTCATTCGAACCGACGATCGACTACGTGGTGGTCAAGCTTCCCCGGTTTGCCTTTGAAAAATTTCCCCAGGCCGAGCCGACGCTGACGACGCAGATGAAGTCGGTCGGCGAAGTGATGGCGATCGGGCGCACCTTCAAGGAGTCGCTCCAGAAGGCGATCCGGTCGCTGGAGATCGATCGCCACGGGCTCGATCCCCTCTGGCGGCGGAAACTGCCGCGCGGCCGGGAGGGCACCACCGATCTCGATCAGCTTCGCGGAAAATTGCAGACCCCGAATCCCGACCGGCTCTGGGCGATGGCGGACGCGCTCCGGCTGGGGATGAGCATCGAGGAGATCGCGGATCTCTCAAAGATCGATGCCTGGTTCATCGATCAGATCGGGGAGCTGATCGAAAATGAAGTGTTGATCGAGGCCACGGGGACGGCGCTGCTTGCCGCCACGGACGAGGCCGGAGGGCTGCTGCGGCAGACGAAGGTGCTGGGATTTTCCGACCGCCGGCTGGCCGACCTCATTCATGCGACGGAGGTGGAGGTGCGACGCGCGCGCGAGGCGGCGCGGATCCGGCCCGTCTACAAGCGGGTCGATACCTGCGGCGCGGAGTTTGAAGCGCAGACGCCCTACCTTTATTCCACCTATGAAGAGGAGTGCGAAGCGAGGCCGGTGAAACGCAAAAAAGTGGTGGTGCTGGGGAGCGGGCCGAACCGGATCGGGCAGGGGATCGAGTTCGACTATTGCTGCGTGCACGCGTCGATGGCGCTCAAGGAGATGGGCTACGAGGCGATCATGGTCAACTGCAACCCCGAAACGGTGAGCACCGACTACGACACCTCCGATCGACTCTATTTCGAGCCGTTGACCGAGGAGGATGTGCTGCACATCATCCGGACCGAGCAACCGGACGGCGTGGTCGTGCAATTCGGCGGTCAGACGCCGCTGAAGCTGGCGCTGTCACTGGAGCGGGAGGGCGTGAAGATCCTGGGCACCTCTCCCGATGCGATCGACCGGGCCGAGGACCGGCAGCGCTTCAGCGAGCTGATCGGCCGGTTGAACCTGGCCCAGCCGGAAAGCGGCACGGCCCGATCGCCCAAGGAGGCGCTGGACATTGCAAAACGGCTCGGGTTCCCCGTGATGGTCCGTCCCTCCTATGTGCTGGGCGGCCGGGCGATGGAGATTGTCTACGACGAGGCCGGCCTCATCACCTACACCAGCCAGGCGGTCCGGGTCTCGCCGCAGCATCCCGTGCTGGTCGATAAATATCTGAGCGACGCGACCGAGATCGATGTCGACGCCGTCTGTGACGGGCGGGATCTGTTCATTGCGGGCGTGATGGAACATATCGAGGAGGCCGGCGTCCATTCCGGCGACAGCGCCTGCGCGCTGCCGCCCTATTCGCTGGCGCCGTCGATGATCGAGCAGATCAAGCGCCAGACCCGGCTGATCGCGGCGGAGTTGCGGGTGGTCGGGCTGATGAA
>JBGPUQ010000216.1:0-2430 GCA_041491185.1 Nitrospiria bacterium
CGGGCGGCAATATGGAAGGGAAGGAAGTCCGATTCGGCATTGCGAACTCGGTCATCTGGGCCACAACGACCACCGCGGCCTCCAACGGGTCGGTCAACTCGATGCACGATTCCTTCACCCCGCTGGGCGGACTGGCGCCGCTGTTTCTGATCCAATTCGGCGAGGTGATCTTTGGCGGCGTCGGCTCCGGCCTCTATGGCATGCTGGTCTTTGCGATCATCGCCGTCTTTATCGCCGGGCTGATGGTCGGCCGCACGCCGGAATATCTCGGCAAAAAGATCGAGGCATATGAGATGAAAATGGCCTCGCTGCTGATCTTGATCATGCCGATGGTCGTGCTGGGGCTCACCGCCCTGGCCACGATGACCGACGCCGGCAAGGCGGGAACCTTGAATCCCGGACCGCACGGCTTCAGTGAAATCCTCTATGCCTACAGCTCCATGGGCAATAATAACGGCAGCGCGTTTGGGGGCCTGGGCGCGAACACGCCGTTCTACAATCTCACCGGCGGCATGGCCATGTTGATCGGGCGCTTCTGGTGGATCATTCCCACGCTGGCGCTCGCCGGATCGCTGGCGCGAAAAAAAATCGTTCCGGCCGGCCTGGGCACGCTGCCGACCCACACGCCGCTCTTTATCATCCTCTTGATCGGCACCGTCGTTCTGGTCGGCGCGCTGACCTTTATCCCCGCGCTCGCGCTGGGGCCCATAGTCGAACAGATCATGATGATCGAAGTGGTTCACCCATCATGACATATGAAAAAAGTCATCGATTATTCGATCCCCGGATCGTCGGAGCGGCAATCGTCGATTCGTTCCGAAAACTGGATCCGAGACGCCAGCTCCGCAATCCGGTGATGTTTGTCGTCTACGTGGGAAGCATGTTGACCACGCTGCTCTTCCTGCAGGCGCTGTTCGGCCATGGGGAGGCGCCGACCGGGTTCATCCTCCAGATTGCGCTCTGGCTCTGGTTTACCGTGTTGTTCGCCAACTTTGCCGAAGCGATGGCCGAGGGGCGCGGCAAAGCGCAGGCCGACTCCCTGCGGAAGTCGCGGCGCGATCTGACGGCGAAAAAGCTGGCGCAACCGCACCGCGGATCATCCCACACGGTGGTGGCGGCCAACCGGCTCAGGAAGGACGACGTGGTGCTGGTGCAGGCCGGAGATTTCATTCCGGCCGATGGGGAAGTAATCGAAGGCGTCGCCTCGATGGATGAGAGCGCCATCACCGGCGAGAGCGCGCCGGTCATTCGCGAAAGCGGCGACCGCAGCGCCGTGACCGGAGGCACCAGGGTGCTCTCCGATTGGCTGGTGGTGCGGATCACCACCAACCCCGGGGAGATGTTTCTGGATCGCATGATCTCGTTGGTGGAGGGGGCCAAACGGCAGAAGACGCCCAACGAAATCGCCCTCAACATTCTGCTGGCGGCGCTGACCGTGATCTTCCTTCTGGCGACCGTCACGCTGCTGCCCTATTCGCTCTACAGCGTGGCCGCCGCCAACCACGGCACGCCGGTCACCGTCACGGTCCTGGTGGCGCTGCTGGTCTGCCTGATTCCCACAACCATCGGCGGCCTGCTCTCCGCCATCGGGATCGCCGGCATGGATCGGATGATTCAGGCCAACGTGATCGCCATGTCCGGCCGCGCGGTGGAGGCCGCGGGCGACGTGGATGTCCTGCTGCTCGATAAAACCGGCACCATCACCCTGGGCAACCGGCAGGCCACGGCGTTCATCCCGGTGCCCGGCATCGACGATACCACGCTGGCGGACGCCGCCCAACTGGCCTCCCTCTCGGATGAAACCCCGGAGGGCCGGAGCATCGTGGTGCTGGCCAAGGACAAGTACAACCTGCGCGCGCGTGATATTCAGGCGCTGGGCGCCACGTTCATTCCCTTTACGGCGCAAACCCGGATGAGCGGCGTGGATATGGACGGACGGCAGATCCGCAAAGGATCGTCCGACGCGATCGAGGAATATGTGACGCGGATGGGCGGCCAGTTTCCGGCGGCCTTGCGCGCGACCGTCGAAACGATCGCCAAGCAGGGAGGCACGCCCCTGGTGGTGGCGGAGGGCGCCAGGGTGCTGGGCGCCATTCATCTCAAAGATATCGTCAAAGGGGGGATGAAGGAGCGCTTCGCCGAACTGCGGCGGATGGGCATCAAAACGATCATGATCACCGGAGATAATCCGCTGACGGCCGCCGCCGTGGCCGCCGAGGCCGGCGTCGATGATTTTCTGGCGCAGGCGACCCCCGAAGCCAAGTTAAAACTCATCCGCGAGCTTCAGGCCGGGGGACGGTTGGTGGCCATGACCGGCGACGGCACCAACGATGCGCCGGCGCTGGCCCAGGCCGATGTCGCCGTGGCGATGAACAGCGGCACGCAGGCCGCCAAAGAAGCCGGCAACCTGGTCGATCTGGACTCCAATCC
>JBGPUQ010000217.1:0-2429 GCA_041491185.1 Nitrospiria bacterium
CCGGGGAGCGCGCCGGGCAGCCGCGTGATGGTCACCAGCCGGGCCCCGGTCTCCTGGGCCAGAGTCTGCGCGACCGCGGTATTGAGCTGCGGCTCCGTGGCGATGACCCGGATCTTTTTTTGGCGGATCAGTGTCGTCAGGGCGGCCAGGTTTTTGGCGGAGACCTCCCCGCCGGGCGGCTCGATGATGACCCCTTCAATCTGAAAACCAAACCGTCGGGCGAAATAGGGCCAGGCAGCGTGATGTGTGACAATCCGGCGGTCGCGGAGTGGTTTCACCTGCGCCTGAATATCGGTTTCGACCGTCGTGATCTCATTGACGTAACGGGCCTGGTTTATCAAAAAATCGGCCCGATGGGCCGGCGCGACTCGAATCAGGGTGTCGGTCATGGTGCGGATCATGGTTTTCGCATTCTCGGGATCGAGCCAGACGTGCGGATTCCCGAATGCGTGGGGAGGATGCTCCCCATTCTGTTCAACGGGTTCCTGCTCGCGAAGGAGGGGGATGCCCTGGGCGGTCGTGACGACCGTCAGCCGTGGATTTTTTGCCGCCTCGATCATCGGTGTGACCCATCCTTCGAGCCCGACGCCGACCTGCACCAACAGCCGGGCCTGACTGATCGCGGTCAGGTCGCCGGGTTTGGGGGTATAAGTATGTTCGCTCTCGCCCCCCGTGATCAGGCTGGTGACGGCCACGTGGGTTCCGCCGATCTGTTCGACAAACTCCTTGAGCAACGGCAGCGTGGTGACGACGCGAATGGGCTCTTCGTTGCCTGCCTGACGGTCAGGCAGGGCTCTGACCGGCCCGGCCCAGAAGGCAACGAGGGAGAGGACGAGCAAGGGCGTGACGTATCGGAATGGCCGTGACATCAACCGCGCCCACGATAGCATTGATCGTCGAGAGTGTCAATTTGAGTCAGGGGGGAGATGCGCCTCTCCCCCCTGACAACCCCCCATCGCCCTTATCCGCTCGTGTGTTGCACTCACTCAACTCAAGGGGAGATGGCTCATCTCCCCTTGAGAATCCTCATCGCCGTACGCGTGTCACCGCTTGCGTGGAATCTTTGCCCCGCTCTTGATTCATCGAGTTGATTCGGATAGGCTGGCAGCCGCGGCTGGCGACTGACCGGGCGCATCGGAGGGAGACGGAGCATGCGCGTGGTGGGATTAATGTCCGGCACATCCATGGACGGGATCGATGCCGCGCTGGTTGAGATCAGCGGCCGAGCGCGCGCCACGCGAGTTCACCTGTTGGCATTTGCGGGGACTCCCTATCCGAAACCAGTTCGCACCCGCCTGCTCCGGCTCTGTTCCGGGGCTCCGGTGGGGCTGGATGAGCTCTGCCGGATGAACGTTTGGCTGGGCGAGCTTTTTGCCGAGGCGGCGCGGCGAATCATCCGGCGTGCCGGTGTTGCGCCCTCCTCCGTGGGGCTGATCGGTTCGCACGGACAGACGGTGTGTCACCTGCCGGTGCCTGAGCGGCAGGGCCGTCGGCAGCTTCGTGCCACGCTGCAGATCGGCGAGCCGTCGATCATCGCGGAACGGACGGGGATCACGACCATCGCCGATTTTCGCCCCCGTGATCAGGCGGCCGGCGGCCACGGCGCCCCGCTGACCCCCTATCTGCACCACGTCCTCTTTCGCCATCCGACCAAGCACCGGGTGGTCGTGAATATCGGCGGCATCAGCAACGTGACTGATCTTCCCCCGGGAGGCGGGCTGGCGGCGCTGCTCGCGTTCGACACGGGGCCGGGCAACATGCTCATCGATGGGCTCGTCGCGTTGCGCTCGCGCGGACGATTGCAGATGGATCGTCACGGCGGGCTGGCGGGGAAGGGGAGGATTGATCCGTCGTTGCTGGAGCGGTTGCTCCGTCATCCCTATCTCTCCGAGCGCCCGCCGAAGAGCACCGGCCGGGAACTCTTTGGATTGCCGGCGATGCGGGCCCGCTTGGGTCGCGCGCTGACAACCCTGTCCACATCTGATCTCCTGGCGACGGTCACGGCCTTCACGGCCCGGTCGATTGCGCTGAACTGCGAACGGTTTTTGCGGACGCGCGGTCCGATTGACGAGGTGATCGTCAGCGGAGGCGGAAACCGCAATCCGGTATTGATGCGACAACTGCAAGCCGCGATGCCTCAGAGCCGTGTCGCCCGGGTGGAGGCCTACGGCTACGATGGCCGGGCCATCGAAGCGATGGCCTTTGCGGTGCTGGCCTACGAGACAGCGCACGGCCGGGCGAGCAATGTTCCCTCGGCCACGGGCGCCGCGCGGGCGGTGGTACTGGGAAAAATCGTGCCGGGTGGCCCTTCATGATTCCTCTCCCCTTTACTCCGAATCGAAGATGAGGAGAAGCATTCGATTCTCAGTACAACCAGTTCGAGGTAAATGTCTCGCGTGAAGAAAATAGATTCTGTAGGGGCAGGCCCC
>JBGPUQ010000218.1:0-2429 GCA_041491185.1 Nitrospiria bacterium
AAAGGTCATGAGGCGTATGTCATGTCGGCGAAGTTGCCGGATGGGATGACCTACAGGGTCCGGGTCGGCAAGTTTACCACCCGTGATGAGGCGACCGCGGCCGCGAAACAGCTGGCCGCGATTGAAGGACTCCATCCGTTTGTGGCGACTGTTCAGCCGAATTCGTAAGAGGGCGAATCAGGCGCCGCGGCGGGGCTAAACCATATGGATATGCCGTTCCCGGGCTTCGTGTTCCAGAATGGTGATGGCCTGGTGGAGCCGTTGCAGCCGCATGTTTCGTTTTCGGATGCCGTCCACGTCGTTGGTGGGAAATTTTGCGGCCCGCGCTTCCTGCTGGGTTTTTTTCAACTGCTGCAGCAGGGCCTTGTAGGCCACCCCGTCAAGCGGTTTGAGGATCAGGGTGTTGAAGACGACGAAGCCGTCGGCCACGTCTTTGGCAATCGCCGAGAGACTTTTTCCCCGAAGTTGTGATTCACCCATGGTATCCTTTCGCTCGTGCTGTGCACTCGCTCACGCCAAGGGAAGATGCTCATCTCCCCTTGGCAATCCTCATCGCCGTACGCATCTAAGTGTAACAAGAGCCGGTGGACTGTCAAGTGCAGTTCACAGTTCACGGTTCATGGTTCACGGCAAGTTCTTATAGTTCTTTACCGTGAACAGTGAACGATGAACCGTGAACCACTCTACCGTTCTTTTTCCATCTGCCGGTAGGCCTGTTCGATGTTCAGGGGCAACCATTCCTTGTATTTGAGGTCGTGTTGGTACGCCGGCAGCGTGATGGTCTGCCGGGCTTGCTCCAGCGACTGCCGGTGGAGAAACGCGGTGATCACGGCGCTGCGCAAATCCGAGAGGTAACGTTCGAACCGGTCGACACTGCGCCGATCGCCGATCGGACCCGCACCCGGCACGATCCGTTCGAACGGCAGTGATTTGAGCCGCGCCAGCGTCTTGAGCCATTCCCGGCTCTCGCCCTCGCCCAGCCAGGGGAGGCGATTCACCGAGACCAGGTCACCGGTAAAGAGGACGCGCTCCCGGGGCAGCCAGACGACAATGTCGCCCACGGTGTGGCCGATGCCCAGATAGCGCAGCGTGATGGTGCGGTCCTCGATCGGCAGCGTCATCTGATCCACAAAGGTGATGGTCGGGATGGTCACTTGTGCGCCCTCGGCATTCTTGGGCCCGACGACCGTGGCGTATGCCGTGAGCATCTGGGCGCCGCGGCTGGCCAGGATCACCCGGGTCCGCTCGTGGGCGATGATCCCCTTCGTCGGCTTGATGACGTGATCGGCAAAGGTGTGGTCACCGTGCGCATGGGTGTTGATGAGATAGAGGATCGGCCGCGCGGTCAGTGTCCGGATCGCGCCCAGCATCTCGCCGGCCGCGCGGGGATTGATCTGCGAGTCGACGACCACCACGCCCTCTTTGGTGAGGATAAATCCGGCGTTGGCGTTGCCCGAGGCGCCGATGACCGCATAGACCCCCGGGGCGACCGGTTGGATGGAGAGCGTGTCGGCGGCCCGTGCCGCGGGCGCAGCCGTCACGCCGCCGAGCAGGATGGCGGCGACCGCAATGAGCATGAGGCGGCGTAACAACAACGTGATCGTCACTTCGCCAGGATGCAGGCGACGTGATGGCCTGGGGTGATCTCGATGAGCGGGGGATCTTCCTTCTGGCAATCCGGGATCCGTTTGGGGCAGCGCGAATAAAACCGGCAGCCGCTCGGCAGGTCGATCGGGCTGGGCAGGTCGCCCTCCAGAACGATCCGGCTCCGTTTGGCGGTGGGATCGGGGACCGGGACGGCGGCCAGCAACGCTTCGGTATAGGGATGTCTAGGCTGGGTGAAGAGCGCCTCCGTGTCGGCCGACTCGACGATCCGTCCCAGATACATGACGGCCACACGGTCGCTGACGTGCCGGACCATATGCAGGTCGTGGGCGATGAAGAGCAGTGAGAGGCGATATGCGGTCTGAAGATCTTCCATCAGGTTGATGATCTGCGCCTGAATCGACACGTCGAGCGACGAGACCGGCTCGTCGGCGACGATGAACGCCGGTTGGAGCGCGATGGCCCGGGCGATGCCGATCCGCTGCCGCTGCCCACCGCTGAACTCGTGGGGATATTTCAACAGATCCGATTCATCCAGGCCGACCTGCCTCAGCAGCTCGAGGACCCGTGCTCGACGCCAGGCGCGGCCCCCGCCCGGCTCCGATGCCCCGACCCGGTGGATGAGAAGCGGCTCTTCCACGATGGCGCCGATCCGCATCCGGGGGTTGAGCGATGAATAGGGATCCTGAAAGATGATCTGCATCCGGCGTCGAAGGGCAAACAGTTCCGACCGGCTGGCCGTGAGCAGGTCGGTTCCCTCAAATCGGATCGATCCTCCGGTGGGCTCCAGCAGCCGGAGGATCAGCCGGCCCAGCGTCGATTTG
>JBGPUQ010000219.1:0-2421 GCA_041491185.1 Nitrospiria bacterium
CCAGCGGGCGCGTATGTCTGAGTCCAGAGGCTGGTAGAGTTGCTTTTCGCCCACCGGGATCATGCTTGGAACTCCGCCGAACAGTCGCACAAAATTCCGGTTGCAGGGATAGGACGGATCGGCCATGAGCACTTCGTCGCCCGGGTTCAGCAGAGCACCCAGGACGAGTAGAAACCCCCCCGATGCACCGGCCGTGACTACGATTCGCGACGGAGCGACGGAGATACCGAGCTGCCGGCGGTAATAGTCGGAAATCGCCTGACGCAGTTGCGGGATGCCGATCGCGGCCGTGTATTCCAGCCGACGTGAACGAATGGCCTCGATCGCGGCGGCGGCAACCTGCGGGGGTGCGGAAAAATCCGGCTGCCCGATCTCCATATGGATGATGCGGCGCCCCTTCGCCTCCAGTTCAAGGGCACGGTCCTGCACATCCATGACCAGAAAAGGATCGATCCCGGACATTCGCTTGGCGAGGGTCTCAGGGTTCACAGGGCGGCGTCCTGGAATCTTTGCCGCGCATCGGGCACGACAGGGCCTGACGGGTCTCGATACTCGAGAGATCCTGCGCGGGCAGAATGGGCAGAGCATAAGAGGTATCGCATGCTCGCCGCGCCGGGCTCTGAAAGGAAGGGATCAATTTCATGAGCATCCACGCATTATGGCTCACTGCGTGAGGACTTGACTGGCACGCGGAGCGGGTTGCGAGCGTCGTCGGGTGCCGCGGCGCCGCGGAATTCGGCTATCATGCGGCCACACGCTGAAGAACCTGAAGTTCGGTTTCCCATGGATGACACTCTGCGCAAGAGCGCCCTCGACTATCACCGTCGGTCACCGCCGGGAAAGATTTCGGTAACCCCGACCAAGGGCCTGCTAAACCAGCGCGATTTGGCGCTCGCGTATACACCCGGGGTGGCTGCGGCCTGCGAAGAGATCGTCCGCGATCCCGGCGAAGCGCGCAACCTGACATCTCGAGGAAATCTCATCGGGGTCATCACCAACGGTACCGCGGTGCTGGGTTTGGGGTCGATCGGCCCGCTCGCTTCGAAGCCCGTGATGGAAGGCAAGGCGGTTCTGTTCAAGAAATTCGCCGGGATCGATTGCTTCGACATCGAAGTCAACGAGCGCGACCCGGACAAGCTGATCGAAATCATTGCCGCGCTCGAACCCACTTTTGGCGGAATCAATCTGGAGGATATCAAGGCTCCGGAGTGTTTTTACGTCGAAAGAAAGCTGCGCGAGCGCATGAAGATCCCGGTTTTTCACGACGATCAGCACGGTACCGCCATCATCGTGGGGGCCGCGGTGTTGAATGGACTGCGCGTCGTGGGCAAGGACATGGGTGCGGTCAAGCTGGTGTGTTCGGGTGCCGGTGCCGCCGCCCTCGCGTGCCTCGACTTGCTGGTGAATCTCGGGTTGAAACCGGAAAATATCTGGGTCTCGGATATCAAGGGCGTGGTCTACGAAGGCCGTAAGGAGGAGATGGATGAGAACAAGGCCCGCTATGCCCGGAAGACTCCGGCGCGGACGCTTGCCGAAATCATGCCTGGAGCCGACGTTTTTCTCGGGCTCTCGGCGGGAGGCGTGCTGACGCCGGAGATGGTGGCGCAAATGGCCGCCAAGCCGCTGATCCTGGCGCTCGCGAACCCGGAGCCGGAGATCCTCCCCGACAAGGCCAAGGCCGTACGCCCCGATGTGGTCATGGCGACAGGACGATCGGATTATCCCAACCAAGTGAACAACGTCTTGTGCTTTCCGTTCATTTTCCGGGGCGCACTCGATGTGGGCGCGACCACCATCAACGAGCCGATGAAGCTTGCCGCCGTGCGGGCGATCGCCGATCTTGCGATGGCGGAGCAACCCGACGTCGTCACTGCCGCTTACGGTGACCAGACCCTCAAGTTCGGTCCCGAATACTTCATTCCGAAGCCGTTCGACCCGCGCTTGATCGTGAAGATCGCGCCAGCCGTGGCCAGGGCCGCGATGGACTCAGGGGTGGCCACCCGGCCGATTTCCAATTTCGATTCCTACAGCAATCAGCTGTTGCAGTTCGTCTACCATTCGGGGCTCTTCATGCGGCCGATCTTCTCCGCGGCAAAGGAGGGATCGCGTCGCCGAATCGTCCTGGCTGAAGGCGAAGATGAGCGAACGCTGCGTGCGGCTCAAGTGCTGCTGGACGAGAATCTCGCCAGGCCGATTCTGGTAGGCAGGCCTGGAGTGATCGAGCGACGTATGGAGCGTTACGGCCTGCGTGCCCGGCCGGGCAAGGATTTCGAGATTGTGAACCCGGAATCCGATCCTCGTTATCGGGAATACTGGACCGAATATCACCGGCTGACCGAGCGCCGCGGGGTGTCGCAGCAGTACGCACAGATCGAAATGCGCCGCCGCCCCACGCTGATAGGCGCGATGATGATCCATCGC
>JBGPUQ010000220.1:0-2420 GCA_041491185.1 Nitrospiria bacterium
ATCCCACAGCTCCAGATGAGGACCGCAGTCGGGGCACGCGTTGGGCTGGGCGTGAAACCGGCGATCGAGCGGATCGTCATATTCGCGCCGGCAGGCGTCGCACATCGTGAACCGCTTCATCGTCGTATTGACGCGATCGTACGGAAGCGCCGTGAGAATGGTAAAACGCGGGCCACAGTTGGTGCAGTTGGTGAAGGGATAGCGATACCGCCGGTTCGTCGGATCAAAAATCTCCTGACGACAATCGGCGCAGGTCGCGAGATCCGGCGGGACCAGCGTCGTGATCTCCCCGGCGCCATCGCTCCGGCGGATTTCAAAGTGCGTGAACCCGACCGGATCGAGGAAGGAGCATTCCAGCTCCTGGATGGAGGAGCGCGACGGCTTCTCGGTCTCAAGACGGCGCACAAACATATCGAGCCGGGGCTGTTCTCCCTCCACCTCGACGAACAGTCCCTGGGGAGCGTTCACCACCCACCCGGGCAGTCCCATTTCGGTCGCAAGCCGATAGACAAACGGCCGGAAGCCCACCCCCTGCACCGCGCCGCGAACGGCCAGATGAAGACGCTGGGCCGTCACGCCTCGCCCGATTTCATCAACTCAAACTCCGCCACGATCAACTCGTCTCCGGGCACCTGTTCGATCTCAAGAATCGCGCCCTGCACGGCCGTGCCTTCGCAGGCCGCTTCGAAGCAGAAGGTCAGCGCTTCTGGCGCAAGGCCGGTCAGCTCGCCGACTTTGAGTTTGACGGATCTCACCTCTCCCGCCTGACCCGGCAGGAGTTGTTGCCCGACAAGCTCGACGATCCGTCGCGCAATTGGAAATTCATGCATGATTATTCATCCTTAACCGCAAGCGAGCCTGTTCACGGTGAACCTGTTCAGGGTGAACCCGTGCCGGCGAGTCGGCCCCGGTCGAGTCGGCACAAGCATGGTTGTTCGCCCTCATCTCCACGCCCATTGCCTGAAGCTCCTCCACCGCAGCAGCCACCACGCGGGGGAGCGCGTCGTGAAGCGGCGGCGTCAGGTTGGGACCGACAGCGACCGTCAGCGGTTGCACGCCGAGAATTCTGGTCTGCGGGCGTTTCCCCGTCAGATCAACAACCGAGAGCAATTGGCGGATCCCGACCGCATGAGCCGACAGGAGAGCTCCACGATCCGGAGGCAGTTCCTCCGGCGCGCACCGGTAGATCGTGCCCGGCGGTCCGACGCCCACGACCGCGTCGATCACCAGCAGCTGCTCCACACCCTCGAGTTCCGGCAGCAGGCGCAATCCCGCCACCCCGCCATCACGCAGCCGGACATGGGCCGGCAGCTCATACGCGTCCGCCAGCGCCTGCAGCGCCCGCACCCCCACGCCGTCATCCTGCATCATGACATTGCCGACGCCAAGCACCAGTACGGATGGAACGATCGTCATCCGTCACCCTAGATCAAGGGGAGCGGCCGCCGATGCGGCTGCCCTTTGGTTCGTCGACGCTCGCTTCCTCGCACGGTCAGGACCGGAGAGGGAGAGAGACGCACCACACGCTCGGCCACACTGCCCAGCATCACGTGTTCGAACCCCGTCCGGCCGTGGGTCCCCATCACGACCAGATCGGGACGGCTTTTTCGAATCCGGTCGATGATCGTCACGTAGGGCACCCCTCTCGTCACCAGACGATCGACCTTCACCCCCCGGCTCAATTTTTTCTGCAGTCCGTCGATCAACCGCTCGGCGATCACGCGGAGCGCCGCATAATGATCCGTCACCACGACCGTATCGCTCACGCTGTAGGTGAACGGTTCGACCACATGGATGAGCATGATCTTCGCCCGAAATTTTCTGGCGAGAACCGCGGCGTAGTCGGCCGCCCGATTCGAACAGTCCGTAAAATCAACCGGCACAAGAATGGTCTTGATCCCTGCCATGATCCGTTCCTCCCTCGGTGTGATGCTCCGTGTTCATGTGGTTCGATCAAGCTCCAGCGTGAGAAAATGGGTGGCGCAGGAGATGCAGGGATCATAATTTCTGATCATCTGCTCGCACCGCCGCGTCAGTTGCTCCGTTGGCAGATCGAGATGGCGTTCGACAAATCGCCGAAGATCTTCCTCGATCGATCGTTGATTTTGCGACGTCGGCGGAACGATCTTCGCCTCACGGATCGCGCCGCCGTCGTCCACCCGATAACGGTGATAGAGAATCCCTCGAGGGGCCTCCGTGCAGCCGTAGCCGACGGCCGCGCACGGCTGCACAACCACCGACGGCCGCTCCGGCATCTCATAGTCGTCGATCAGTCGAAGCGCCTCATCGCAGGCATAGAGAATTTCGACGCTGCGGACGATGATGCTCCGAAACGGGTTCCGGCAGACGGGGGAGAGGCCGGCGGCGCGCGCCGCCTCCTTGGCGATCGGCGAGAGCGTCTCGAAGTTCAGACTATACCG
>JBGPUQ010000221.1:0-2402 GCA_041491185.1 Nitrospiria bacterium
GCGGCTATGTGACCAACATCAGCCGGGAAGGGGTCGGCCTTTACTATCTGGGGACCGTCGGTGCCGGCACGGAGGTCAATCTCATGCTGCATATGCTGGGTCCCACCGGGAGCGAAATCATCGAAGAAGTGCGGGGCCAGGTGGTGTGGGAAGACCATTGGGGCGGCATCACGATCATGGGGATCAGATTCAGCGCCCCGCTGGGGACGAATACCCCGACGATTGTCGATCGGCTCTCGCGCGCCGAACGGACGGAAGGCCCCCAGGCGCAGGCCGCGCTCATCCACGGCCACCGCGATCCGGCCGCCGTGCTGACCGCGCAAGAGCGACTCCTGCTGACCTGTATGATGCAGGGACTGACCAACCGGCAGATCGCCGCCCAGTTGGATCTGTCGCCGGAGGGGATCGATCAACTCCGCGGGAATATTTACACCAAGGTGGGGCTCCAGGATATGGTACAGCTCTTTCGGGATGCGCACGAGCCGGAAGCGCCCGGTCATGGAGCGAAATCAAACTCCTCATAACCTGACACGCGATGACGTGAGCCGCTGTCGGCCATCGATGCTGACAGCGGCTTTTTTTGCGCTTGCAAAGCTGTCGGCCGTTTGGTCATACTGCGGATGATGAAGGCGGGATTTTTCAACCTGAGTGGTGTTGTCATCGCCGTCATGGCGATCGTCGGCATCGGACTCGGTCATATCTGGGTCCGAACGATGGAATATCATTTTGGCCGGCGCATCTGGCCGCTGTCGCTCGCCATCGGGGCCGTGCTGGTGGGAGTCTCACTCTTCTCCGCCTCGGATGTCTTCTCGGCGATACTGGCCATTCCCGGGGCGATCTTCATCTATGCCGTGAAGGAGTTCTTTGAGCAGGAACGGCGGGTGCTGAAAGGCCACGCGCGGCGCAATCCCAGGCGCCATTATCCGGATAGTCGCCGCACCTAAGCGAAGGCTCAGCGCGCTGACGACTGGTCTTTATTCAGTCGGTGCAGCCGGGCGCGCATCTTTTCGGTGGGGATGTGGTCGCCGGTCTTGGTGCCGACGGCGATGCCCTCTTCCAGCACTGTGCGGAGCTCATCGGTTCGGTCAAGGGCGCGCAAGGCTTCGGTCAGGCCGTTGTACGCGGCCGTGTAGTCGGGTTTGAGTTCGATCGCTTTTCGATAGGCTGCGGCCGCCTGCTCCCACTGTTGGGCTTCGCCGTAGGCGCCACCGAGCCCGAAATAGGTCATCGGATCGCCGGGATCGAACGCCAGGATTTTTTCCAGCTGTTCAATGCGCGATGGCGCCATCCGCTCTCCGTCAGCCCCCGAGTTTGGCCAGCCCCTCCGTGACGATGGCGCTGACCTCGCGCCGCACGGCGGCCTCATGTGGAAGTTCGATCAGGTCATCTTCGACCACCGAGATGAACTCCCGGTTCTTGCCCTTCGTGAGCGAGATCAGGAAGCGGTCATTCGTCGACCGTGTGGGGATGACGAGCTGGACCGCCGGATCCAGCGCCGCGACGAGCGCGATCAGGGCGGTTTTCCCCTCTTCAAGATCATCGGCCATGAGGTCTGGTGCTCACGGCTACCGGCCCCGCCGGCGTTGGGATGATCCGCGACTCGGAGGACGGCCCTGCCCGCGCTGCGGAGGACGACCGGGATGATGGGGCGGGGGCCGATGGCGTCTGGGCGCAGGCGTGAGCGGGGTGACGAACAATTCATCCTCGGCCCAGATAACTGGAATTTTATGGCCGATCAGCTCTTCGATCTCTTCCAGCGAGAAGGCGTATTCTTCACACACCAGGCTGATCGCCTTGCCGGTGGCGCCGGCCCGAGCGGTCCGGCCGATCCGGTGGACGTAGTTCGTCGGATCCTCGGGCAGGTCGTAATTGATCACGTGGCTGACCGCTTCGATGTGCAGACCGCGTGAGGCGACATCCGTGGCGACGAGAATCGGCAGCGTCTTGGACCGGAACTGTTCGATCACTTTCAGCCGCTGTTTTTGCGGGAGATCCCCCGTAATGGCCCGCGCATGGTACTGGTGCTGGTTCAGCCGCTGTTCGAGTTCTTCCCCTTCCCGTTTGGTGTTGACGAAGATCAAAATCCGCTCCCATGGCACGGACTTCAAGAGACCGAGGAGCAGTGAAAATTTCTGGCTCTTTTCGACGTGATAGAGCGACTCTTCCACCAATTCCACCGTGACCTGCTCGGGCGACACCTCAATCTTCACCGGGTTGTTCATATGCTCGTAGGCCAGCTCCATGACGCGCATCGACAGGGTGGCCGAAAAGAGCATCGACTGTCGGACATGATAGGGCGGCATTCGACGGAGCATGAAGCGAAGATCCTGGATGAATCCCATGTCAAACATCCGGTCCGCTTCATCGACCACGAGGATCTGGAGCCCTTTGAAGTCGTAGAC
>JBGPUQ010000222.1:0-2402 GCA_041491185.1 Nitrospiria bacterium
GCTCGCGCGGGGTGAAGATCCGATCCAGAAATGGCCGGCCCCATCGAGTGACGGCCGCTTCGAGGCGGGCGCGTCGGACAATGTCGGTCCCGATCCCGACGATCGGGACGGGAGGCGGGGCCTTGCGCGAGCGTCCTATTTTATCAACTCCTTCATTTCCCGCACGGCCCGCTCCATGCCGACCATAACGGCGCGGGCGACGATCGAGTGGCCGATGTTGAATTCCACGATTTCCTTGATGGCCGCGAGCCGTTTCACATTGCGATAGGTCAGGCCGTGGCCGGCGTTGACGCCCAGCCCGAGCTTGGAGGCAAACCGGGCCGATTGCTGGATTGCGTCCACCGCGGCATTTTCCTCGCCGGCCCGTTTGGCATTGGCATATTGACCCGTGTGCAACTCCACATAGTCGGCGCCGACCTTGTGCGCGACTTTGATCGCCTCCAGCTCCGGTTCGATAAAGAGACTGACCGCCATGCCGCCGTCATGCAACAGTTTAATGACCTGATTGATCCGATCCCGCTGGGCCAGCACGTCGATGCCGCCTTCGGTCGTCTTCTCCTCCCGTCGCTCCGGGACCAACGTGACGAGATCGGGCCGGACCTCCAGCGCCATCTTGACCATTTCCTCGATGGGGGCCATCTCCAGATCGAGTTTGGTCTGGATGACCTGCCGGAGCAGCCGCAGGTCGCGATCCTGGATGTGACGGCGGTCTTCTCTGAGATGGACGACCAGACCGTCGACACCGGCCTGTTCGGCCAGCACGGCGGCGGTAATGGGGTCCGGTTCCTTCCCGCCGCGGGCCTGCCGGAGGGTGGCGATATGGTCGATATTGACGCCGAGTCTGGCCATGAGGTTTCGCCGTGGATACGACGGCATAAAGCGCGTACATTATCACAAAATTTCAATTGCTTAGCAAGAGGATTCTGGCCCGATTCCACTCGCGCGGGCTTTGCGATCGGCAGGACGAGTCATTCCGGACGCTTCTCAATTGACAATGGAAGAAATTTACTTTATTATGAACAAGTTATGAGAATCTATTCAACCACTCACCACGTTCTTTTGACGGAGTAAATCGTGTTGCCTGACTTTGCCCGGATGAATCGGTTGCCGCCGTATGTCTTCAACATCGTCACGGCGATGAAGCAGGAGGCGCGCAAGCGCGGCGAGGACATCATCGACTTCGGCATGGGAAATCCCGACCAGCCGACGCCGCCCCATATCATTGAAAAACTGGTCGAAGCGGTTCGCAAACCCCACAACCATCGCTACTCCGCCTCGAAGGGGATTTACAAGCTCCGGCTGGCGATTGCGGATTGGTACCAGCGCCGTTACGGCGTGTCGATCGATCCGGAGCGGGAGGCGATCGTGACGATCGGCGCCAAAGAGGGGCTCTCGCATCTGGCGCTGGCCGTGATCAGCCCGGGCGACGTGGTGCTGGCGCCGAACCCGACTTATCCGATCCATCCCTACAGCGTGATCATCGCCGGCGGCGAGGTGCGCAGCGTGCCGCTTCGCGACGACGGGGATTTTATGCAGGATCTTCGGGACGCCTACCAGCAGTCGTGGCCGCATCCGAAGATGCTGATTATGAGTTTCCCCCATAATCCCACGACGCGCGTGGTCGATCTGGGGTTTTTCAAAGAGGTCGTGGCTTTTGCGCAGGAGCATCAGCTGATCGTGGTGCACGATCTGGCCTATGCGGATATCGTGTTCGACGGCTATCAGGCGCCCAGCATGCTTCAGATCCCCGAGGCGAAGGAGATCGGCGTGGAATTTTTCTCGCTCTCCAAAAGCTATAACATGCCCGGCTGGCGGGTCGGTTTTTGCGTGGGCAATGCGCAGATCATCGCGGCGTTGACGAAATTGAAGAGCTATTTTGATTACGGCATCTTTCAACCGGTCCAGATCGCCGCCATTCACGCCCTTAATGGCCCGCAAGAGCCGGTCAAGGAGATCGTGGAGACGTACCGCAAGCGACGGGATGTCCTGGTCGCCGGATTGAACCGGATCGGCTGGCCGGTGGCCAAGCCCCTGGGGACGATGTTCGTCTGGGCGAAGATCCCCGAGCCGTTTCGTGGGATGGGATCGCTGGAGTTTTCAAAGTTGTTGCTGACCGATGCCAAGGTGGCGGTGTCGCCGGGGGTGGGGTTCGGCGATTACGGTGATGATCACGTCCGGTTTGCGCTCGTGGAGAACGAGAGCCGCACCCGGCAGGCGGTCCAGGGAATCAAGCGGGTGTTGAAGCGGTGACGAGTGGTGAGTGATGAGTGAAGAACAGAAGAGAACCGAAATCCGCGTGGGACTGATCGGTTTGGGCACCGTCGGGAGCGGCGTCGTCCGCGTGCTGCGGACGAATGAGGAGCTGATCCGCCGGCGGTTGGGCGTGCCGCTGCGGCTGGTCA
>JBGPUQ010000223.1:0-2401 GCA_041491185.1 Nitrospiria bacterium
CCGTGCTTGTGTAGCGGTCGATCGCGCCCCGTTCCACCGCCCGCCGCAGTGATGCCGCATCGCGCCCGCTTCCGACGATCTCGCCGACCAGCCGCCGACGCTTCGCCGCCAGTCCCAGCGACCCGCCAATGAGACCAACACCGATAATGGCCATGCGGGTGAAAAGAAAGGGGCCAGGGACCGGGGGCCGGGAGCCGGGTGAAGAGCGACGAACTGGACGGTGAGTCGATAACGTTCGTAGTTTCTTTTTTACCCCGCGTTTTCTTTCCACTTCCTTACGCATCAATTCCCAATCCGTTTTTCTCTTTTCATTCGAAAATCGAAATTCGTCAATCGAAAATGGTCTTATAACTCTCTGCCCACCGCGGCCGCCACTTTTCTCAGCTCCTGCATCATCGCCAGGAACTTCGGGGGCTTGAGCGATTCTTCCCCGTCGGAATAGGCCTCTTCCGGGTTGGCATGGACTTCGATCATCAGCCCGTCGGCGCCGGCGGCGATCGCCGCCTTGGCCATCGGCGCCACCAATTCCCATTTTCCGGTCGCGTGGCTGGGATCGACGATCACCGGCAGATGGCTTAACTGCTTGATGACGGGCACCGCCGAGAGATCGAGCGTATTGCGCGTCTGGGTCTCAAACGTCCGGATGCCCCGCTCGCAGAGGATCACCTTGTGGTTCCCGCGCGACATGATATATTCGGCCGACAAGAGAAACTCCTTGATCGTCGCGGACAATCCCCGCTTGAGCAGGACCGGTTTGTCGGTCTGGCCGACTTCGGTCAGCAACCGGAAATTCTGCATGTTGCGCGTGCCGATCTGCAGAATATCCGCCTGTTTGGCGACCAACTCGACATCTCTCGTGTCGAGCACTTCGGTCACGATCGGCAGGCCCGTCTTTTTCCTCGCCTCGACAAGATAATCCAGCCCTTCGGCGCCGAGCCCTTGAAACGTATAGGGAGAGGTCCGCGGCTTGAACGCCCCGCCCCGCAGAATGGTGGCGCCGGATGCGCGCACCGACTCGGCGACGGTCATCAGCCGCTCCAGACTCTCCACGGCGCAGGGCCCCGCCATCACGTGCAGCCGCTTGCCGCCGATCCAAATGTTGGCGGATGGATCCCCCACGGGCACCAGGCTATCCTCCTGCCGAAACTCCCGACTGACGAGCTTGTAGGGAGAGAGGATCGGCACCACGCTGTCCACTCCGGGAAAAATTGAGAGCGGGATACTCTGCAACATCCGCTCATCCCCGATCGCGCCGATGATCACCCGCTCCTTGCCTGTGGAGATATGCGGGGTCAGGCCGTATTCCTTGATTTTTTGCACAATGTGGTCGATCTCTGCCTGGGTCGCCCCGTGTTTGAGCACGATAATCATGAACACCCTCCATCGATAAAGAAACGCTCAAATGTCGAATGTCGAATTTCGAGTGTCGAATGAGAACACAGAGCAACGAACAATGCATCATGTTCTTTCGTTCGACATTCGTCACTCGTCATTCGACATTTCCCCCATTTGTCATTCGTCACTTTCCGCATTCGTCACTCGTCACTTGTCACTCAACACCTTCCACAGCGCCGCGGCCAGTCGTTCGTTTTCCTCCGGCCGGCCCACCGTGACGCGCAGCCGACTCCCTTCAATGTGACGGACGATCACCCCGTCCCGAAGCAGCGCCTCATAGAGCCCGCGCCCATCCCGGCCCGTTTCGACATAGAGAAAATTCGCCTGCGTCGGATACACGGGCCAGCCGAGCCGTTTGAACAGACGGCCCAGGAAAATTTTGCCCTCTTCATTCACCCGGCGGCTCGCCGACAGATGCGCCTCGTCATCCAGCGCCGCGGCGGCCGCGACCTGCGCCAACCGGCTGGTGTTGAAGGGCTGATGGATCCGGTCGAGATAGGCGATCAGTTCCGGCCGCGCGATCCCGTAGCCGATCCGCAGCCCGGCCAATCCGTGCAATTTCGAAAAGGTCCGCAGCACGATCAGCGGCGGGCCCGTCAACCGGCGGTCTATGCTTTTGGGAAAATTCGCGTCGGTCACATATTCGACATAGGCTTCATCGATGACCACCACCACGTGATCCGGCAGCGCCGCCAACAACCGCGTCAGGTCGGCCTCCGTCACCATTGTGCCCGTCGGGTTGTTGGGATTGCAGAGAAAGAAGAGCCGGGTTCTGGGCGTCACGGCGGCGGCCATCGCGTCGAGATCGTGGCGGCCGTCACGGAGCGGCACGATCACCGGCGTGCCGTGCGCCACCGTCACCATTAATTTATAAAGGCTGAAGGTGGGGTCGGCCATCACCGCCTCGTCGCCGCTCACGATAAATCCCCGGACCAGGAGTTCGATGATCTCATTCGAGCCGTTGCCGAGCAGCACCTCCGCCGGCGTCACCTTGAGCCGTTCGGCC
>JBGPUQ010000224.1:0-2387 GCA_041491185.1 Nitrospiria bacterium
GGGGAGGGACTGCTGGCGCGTCTCTTTCAACACGAGACGGACCATCTGGATGGCCAGCTCTTGCTCGACCGGATCAGCAGCTTGAAGCGGGGTATCTTTCTCCGAAAATATCGCAGGCGGGTGCACGTGGGGAGCTGAGTAACGAATGGGCAACGAGGGAACCAGACCGTGCTAAAACGTACGGCGATGGGGGTTGTCAGGGGGAGCGTGAGCACCGCTCCACCTGACTTGAATGGCGTCAGCGGAGGATGACGCCATGGATCGATCACGATGCGAGTGATTTTTATGGGGACGCCGGCGTTTGCCGTGCCGAGTCTCGAGGCGCTGGTGGGCGGCGGCGCGGAACTGGTCGGCGTGGTGACGGCGCCTGATCGACCGCGCGGTCGCGGATACGTGCTGGCCACGCCCGCGGTGAAGACGGCCGCCGCACAGCGGGGGATTCCGGTGTTGCAGCCGGAAAAAGTGAAGGCGCCGGAGGCGATTGAAGAGATCCGGTCATGGCGGCCCGATCTGATCGTGGTGGTGGCGTTCGGGCAGATTCTGTCCAAGGAGCTGTTGGCGCTGCCGCCGCGCGGCTGCCTCAACGTGCACGCGTCGCTCCTGCCGAACTACCGGGGCGCGGCGCCGATCAACTGGGCAATCATGCGAGGCGAAGAACAGACCGGTGTGACGACGATGGTGATGGACGAGGGGATGGATACGGGACCGATCCTGATGCAGGAAGCCGTGGCCATCGGTCCGGAGGAACGGGCCGGAGAATTGGCCGGGCGACTCTCCCTGATCGGCGCGGCGTTGTTGCTCAAGACGATCGACGCGTTTGAGCGCGGCGCGTTGACGCCGACGCCGCAGGAAGCCGGGAAGGCCAGCTACGCGCCGCTATTGAGGAAAACGGATGGGCAGATTGTGTGGGATCGGCCGGCGCGGGAGATTGTGAATCTCGTTCGGGGGACCGATCCGTGGCCGGGGGCCTGGACCAGCTACGGTGATGAGCCGTGGCGGATCTGGTCGGCCGCCGTGACCGAGCGCAAAGACGGTCAGTGGACGCCGGGCATGATTGCAGCCGTGCATCCCATCGGCCCGGATGCGTCGGGGGCGATTGAAGTGTCGACCGGCAGCGGTTGGGTGACGATTCGGGAGTTGCAACTGCCGAATCGACGGCGGATGACGGCCAAAGAGTTTCTGGCGGGTCATCGAATCAAAGTGGGGGCGATGCTTGGCGAGCCGGCCCGTGTGTAGCGCGGCGGTGGCACGTGCCGCCGGAACGATTTCTCCGGCCAGGGAGATCGCCGTGGCCGCGTTGCTGGAGATCGAGTCAAAACACGAGCACGTACAGCCGGCGATCGAGGCCGCGCTGGGCGGCACCGCCCTGTCGGCTGATGATCGCGGGCTGTTGTCGGAGCTGGTCAATGGCGTCCTGCGCCACCGGCTCCATCTCGACTGGGCGCTCCAACAGGTGGCGCATGAAACGCCCTACTCCAAGCACTCCGTCATGAAACAGATTTTACGCGTCGGGGCCTACCAACTCTTGATGCTGGAGCGCATTCCCGACTACGCCGCCGTGGATCAGGCCGTGGAGCTGGCGAAAAAATGCGTGAGTCCCAAGAGCGCGCCGCTGGTCAATGCGCTCCTGCGCGAACTGATCAATCGTCGAGCCGGGCTGGCGGTGCCCGATCTGCTCAATCAGCCATTGGAGCATATCGCCATCACCTCTTCCCATCCCCGGTGGCTGGTCAAACGGTGGCTCAAGCGGTTCGGGGCGCAACGGACGATCGCGCTCTGCCGATTCAATAATGAACCGGCGCCGTTGACCATCCGGGTGAACCGGCTCAAGCTCAGCGTGGCCGACTACCGGCAACAGCTGGAGGCGAAGGGCATCCCCGCGGTTCCCTGTGCAGGGTCGCCGGTCGGGCTTCGGATCGATTATCATGGCCCGGTGTCGGAATTGCCCGGCTACGACACGGGCTGGTTTTACGTCCAGGATGAGGCGTCGCAGTTGGTGCCGTTGCTCCTGGCGCCTCGACGGGGCGAGGTGGTGCTCGATGCCTGCGCCGCGCCGGGCGGCAAGGCGACCGAGATTGCCGAGATCATGAATAATGAGGGTGAGATTCTCGCGCTGGATCGGAGCCCCGACCGGCTGGCCGTGGTCGAGGAGAATTGCCGGCGGCTGGGGATCACCTGCGTTAAGACGGTGGTGGGGGATGCGACGAAGGAGCTGACCCATCTGGGCAACGAGCGATTTGATCGTATCCTCGTCGATGCGCCCTGCTCGGGGCTGGGTGTCTTGCGCCGCCATCCGGAAGGCAAATGGTCAAAGAATGAAGATTCCATTCTGGCATCGGCGGAGATCGCCAAGGCGATCCTGTCGAGGGTCGCGCCCTTGCTCAAAC
>JBGPUQ010000225.1:0-2381 GCA_041491185.1 Nitrospiria bacterium
ACCTCTTGCACTTCGGCCGGGTCGACCGCCGTCCGCTTGAGCACTTCACGCGTGACCAGCTCGCCCAACGTGTGGTTGGTCATCTCTTTGAGCGCGCCGCCAAAATTCCCGATCGGCGTTCGCACACCGTCAATAATCGTCACTCCAGGCTGCATCGAATCCCGTCTCTCATCTCGTTATCAGTATACCACCGACCGGCCGCTCTGCCCTGTTCCCCAGGCCGCCGGCTCAGCCTGCGGGGCGAGCGCGCTGCTCTTCCTCCAGGAGCTGCCGGCGCAGGACTTTTCCAACCATCGTCTTGGGCAACTCCCGACGAAACTCGACAAACTTCGGCACCTTGAATTTGGCCAGCTCCCGCTCGCAATAACCGATGATTTCCTGCGGCGTTGCCAGTTCGCCGTCCTTGAGGACCACATAGGCTTTGATCACTTCAACGCTGAACGATTCCGGCAACCCCACCACGACCGCGTCTTTGATCTTCGGATGGCGGAAGAGCACCTCCTCCACTTCACGGGGATAGACGTTCTCGCCGCGGGTTTTGATCATATCTTTTTTCCGATCGACGATGAAAAAGTAGCCGTCCTCATCCATCCGGGTCATATCGCCGGTGAAGAGCCAGCCGTCGCGCAGCACGTCCTCGCTCTCCTTCGGCTGGTTCCAGTAGCCCCGCATCACCTGCGGCCCGCGCACCGCCAATTCCCCCACCTGCCCGACGGCAACTTCGTGCTGCCCCGTTTCAATGTCAACAACCTTGGCGTCGGTATCGGGGAAGGGAATCCCGATGCTCCCTTTCTTCCGCTTGCCGAAAATCGGATTGCAGTGGGTCACCGGGGAGCTCTCCGTCAACCCATAGCCCTCGACCAGTTTTCCCTTGGTGAGGTGCTCGAACCGCTCCTGCACCTCGGCGTGGAGCGGGCCCGCGCCGCTGATGCAGATCCGGATCGAGGAGAGGTCATACCGGTGAACCCGGGGATGGTTGTTGATCGCGACGTACATCGCCTGCACCCCCATGAAGATGGTCACTCGACGTTTGACGATCGCCGTGAGGACTTCCTTCGTTTTAAATTTGGGCAAGAGCACCAGCGTCGCGCCGATTTTGACAGCCAGGTTCATGCACGTACTCATCCCATACACATGGAAGAACGGAATCGCCCCCAGAAAAATTTCCTCTCCGGCCCGCAGCGAGGGCATCCAGGCATGGCATTGGCACACGTTGGCCACCAGATTCCGATGGCTGAGCATGACGCCCTTGGGCGTTCCGGTTGTTCCGCCGGTATATTGCAGCAACGCCGTCTCATCACCACCGCTTGAAGTGGTCGGCAGCTTCCCCGAGGCCCGACTCAACAATGTCGGCAGATCGTAAATGGGCGCCACCCGCGGCACCTCGACCCACTGCCCCTCGCGTTTGGCTTTCCATGGATAGAGCCAGCGCTTCAGCACTGGCAGATAGTCCCGGACATTGGTGAGGATGATCCGCTTGAGCGGCGTCTTGGCCTTGACAGCCTCGATGCGGGGATAGAAGAGATCCAGCGCGACGATGGTCTCGGCGCCGGCATCGGCCAGTTGAAATTCGATCTCCCGCTCCACGTAGAGCGGATTCGTTTCGACCACCACCGCGCCGGCCATCAATGCGCCGTAGTAGGTGATCACGGACTGCGGCACATTCGGCAACATGAGCGCCACCCGATCGCCCGGTCGCACACCGAGATCATGGAGGGCGTTGGCAAACCGGGTGGCCAGATCGGTCAGTGTGAGGTAGTTCAGTGACTTGCCGTAAAATGAGATGGCCGGCCGGCGGGGAAACTGCCGCGCCGTCTTGATCAAGAACTGATGGAGACCATGATCGGGATAATCAAGATGCGGGGAAACATCCGGTTCATATGATGTGAGCCACGGTTGTGCCATGCCAGACGCTCTGACGATTCGTGCCGCCGATTCAGCGACGACGATCTATTTACGACTGTATACCACACCCCGAGGATTGTCAAGCAGAACCCACTGTTTTCTGATGAGAATTTGGTGTTTGCAGGAATTAATTCAGAATCAGGCAGGTCACGGTCTGGGTCACGCCGTCGATCGCCCGGATCTTGGACAGGATCAGATTGGCCAGACTCTGCAACGAGTCCATCTCGGCGTGGACGATGATGTCGTAGGCCCCCGTCACTGTGTAGACCGCTTTGACCCCTTCAATCCGCTGGACGGTCGAATGGACACTCTTCGTATGATCGCCCGATACCGTAATGAAGACAAACGCGCCTTGTGCCATCTTCCCTCCGTTGGCCGACGGCGCAATCAGATCTCAACCCGGAAGCCGAAAAACCAGCTCACGTAGAGATCATCATGCAGGCCGGTGACGTTGAGCAACAATGTGGAGTTCAAAA
>JBGPUQ010000226.1:0-2365 GCA_041491185.1 Nitrospiria bacterium
ATGCCGATATATTTCTGCACCAGGTCGAGCCGATCCAGCGGGACATAGACCTTGTCGCCGCCGGCGTAGAGCAGGACCAAAAAATCGCTTTCGAACCCGCCGATCGTCAGTCGTTGCAGCCCCGCGTATCGACCGATGCCGTGCTGGATATGGACCACATAGCCATCGAGCTTGAGCTCTTCAAGCGAGGAGAGCACGGCGGCGAGCTTGGCCCGGCGCGACGGTTTGAGCGGCCGCGCCGTCGGCGCCTTCCCGAAGAGCTCCTCCTCGGTCAGCACCCACCAGCCGGCTTCGGCCAGTCGGCAGCCGCCGGACAGCGAGCCGACCGCCACCCACAGGCCGTTCGAGGGCTTGTCCCCAAGAAAGGGCCGGGGCGTCCAGCGATCGGCGGGCAGCGCCTCTTCCCGCAACAGATCGAGCAGCCGTTGCTGTTGGATATGGCTGTGCGCGAGCATGAGCAGTCGCTGATGCGGGAGGAGTTTTTTGAGCTTGTCCATCGTGGCGGTCCACGGCGTGCCGATGAGGCCGAATCCTTCGGCCTGGGGTGAGGAACTGGTGAAGGGATAGACGTCCGCTGTTTCCGCTCCGGTGTGAATCGAAGCCTCGACGCCGAGTCCCATAAGCCGGAGCCGGGTGAACCCGGCTGTCCGATCGAGGAAGGCCGACCAGGCCTCATCGCCGGGAGGTGACTCGATCGCCGCCGCCGCTGCGGCCGTCAATGCCGGTTCGTCGATCACGATGATGGTTGACGCCGGAAGATAATCGAGCACTCGCTCCGTCTCCGGCAGCAGCACGTCCAGCCACTGTTCCGCGTGGGTGGGCAACGGCCATTCATCGTGGCGGTACGGCGGCTCATCGGGGATCGCGTCGGGAGAGACGTCGACCGCGACGCGCCAGCGATCGTCGATCGTGGCGGCCTCCTCCCTGGTCAACAGGAGTTCACGGATGGGCGCGATCTGTGTCTCTTTCAAATGGGCCAGCGACGTTTGAGAGGCGGGATCAAACGTGCGGAGCGATTCGATCTGGTCGCCGGAAAGCTCAACCCGGGTGGGCGCGTCGGCGCCGGCGTCGAAGTAATCGATCACGCCGCCGCGCGCCGCGAACTGACCCGGCTGGTCGACGCGGGTCGCCGGACGGTAGCCCAGATCAACCAGCCGGTGGAGCAGGTGGTCACGGTCGACAGCACCGCCCGCCCGGAGCGGAATCATGGTGGAGAGCAGCCGGCGGCGCGCGACAACAGCCTGAAACAACGCGAGCGGCGTGGTCACGACACACGGGGTTGGGGTCATGGCCAGTTGGAGGAGCGCGGCGACCCGCTGGCTGGAAATTTCCGGTGACGGCCCGGCCGACGGCGTGATTGTGCCGGCGATCGGTCGAGGCGGCAGCAGTGAGACGCGGGGCAGGCGCTCGCCACGGCCGGCCGATTGAAGCGTGAAAAATGTCTGCAGGTCGTCGGCGAGCCGGGCCGCCTCCTCCTCGCGCGCGGTGATGATCAGCGCCGGGCGGTTGAGCGGGCCGGCGGCCGGCCGGCGTCTCTCATCAGGGGAGAGACAGAGACTGAGCAGCAGCGCCTTCCCGCTCTCGGTCAGGCCGGTGACCGTGAGTGTGCGCAGCGGTCCCTTTGACGGGGCCAGTAGGGCGTCGCGTAGCTTGAGGAGATCTTTTGAAACCATCGGCATGGTGGGGTGAGAGAAAAGCGAAAGCGGATTATTACAGAAAAGGCGGATTAAGGGTTAGTAGAGAAAGAGCGGATTAAGGGGTACACGGCATCTGTTGTACTTCTACCCTGCCTTTTCCCCACTAATCCTTAATCCGCATTTTCTTTTCTAATCCGGCCTCGCCCCATTAATCCTTAATCCGCTGTTGCTTTTCTAATCCGCATTTTCCCCATTAATCCTTAATCCGCCGTTGTTTCTCTAATCCGCTTTTACCTCTCAGAGCGCTAATCTTCTTAATCAGTCGTGTCGTCGATGAACCAGGTGTCAACGGGATCGTTCGCACCCGCCCGCCGTACGCCTCCACGTCTGTTTTGCCCGCGATCTGCTGCATCGACCAATCGGCCCCTTTCACCAGGATATCAGGCCGCAGCGCGGCAATCAACGGTTGCGGCGTCGGGGTGGAGAAGAGCGTGACATAGTCGACGCAGCCGAGCGCGGCGACCACTTCGGCCCGCTGGGCCTGGGGGACGATGGGACGGCGCGGTCCTTTCAGCCGGCTGACGGATGCATCGGTGTTGATGGCGACCACCAGGAGATGACCGAGGCGCTTCGCCCGTTCGAGATAGCGGACGTGGCCGATATGGAGCAGATCGAAACAGCCGTTGGTGAAGACCACGCGTTGCCCGCGGCGCTGCGCCTGCCGGATC
>JBGPUQ010000227.1:0-2317 GCA_041491185.1 Nitrospiria bacterium
GCCAGGCCCGCGGCCCGGCGAAAACATCGTGGCCATCCGATTATCTGCATCTGGGCGCCTCCTGTCTGAGGCCCCAGATTACCGGATTGGCATTCTCACATGTATCTGACCCTATTCAGGCAAGCTGGTGATAGGCAACCAGGTGGAGGCAGATCGTCGGCACAGGCTCGCCTGCGCTTATGGTGCTCGGCGGCCTTCCGCTCTCAGCCGTCCCGGCTATTTGAAGCCATTGATGGGACGGCTTCCGAGAGGGCGCTCCTCACTGCCCCCACCTGGTTGCCTTATGATGGTGATGAGGGAGAAAGGCAACGAGTATAGTCCTGCCATTTGTTTCGTCAATTTTTTTCAACGGGCGGGGTGCTCAATATGTGCGCAGTTTCGACAAGTGAGTGGTCAAGGGTTTCCTACAGATAGGGGATGAAGAGTTTGGCGGTTGCGTCCCGAAGTTTGATGGGGAAGGGACGGGCGTCGACCTCGGCGAGCGTGGTTGGCCGTGAACAGCGGCGCGCCGCCTCAAAGTGGCGCTCGAGCGAGGCGACGGTGGCGGCGTCGTAGATTTCCAGGTTGAATTCGAAGTTCAATCGAAGGCTGCGGGGGTCGAGGTTGGACGAGCCGACGATGGCATAGCGGCCGTCGATGAGCAGATATTTGGTGTGGACGAATGGCGGAGGCTGATACGAGACACGGATGTCGTGCTGCAACAATTGCCACAGGAGCGCCTGCGCGGCCCACGCGACATGGGGCAAATCATTGCGCTGCGGCAGAATGATCTCGATCTGGACGCCCCGGAAGGACGCGGCGGTCAGCGCGGAGATGAGTGGCGACTCGGGAAGAAAGTAGGGCGTCATGATCCGGATCCGGCTCTTGGCCGTGGAGACGGCGCCGATGATGATCCAATGGAGTGTTTCGGAGTCGTGATTCGGTCCGTCGCTGATCCCCCGGCAGTAGGCATCGCCGGCGGCCGCGGGCCGGGGTGGGGGTGACGACGGTTCGGATTCTTCCGTGGCAAAGCGCCAATCCTCCAGAAAGACCTCTTCCATCTGCATGGCCGTCGGCCCATTCACTTGGAAGTGCAGGTCGCTGATGCGACGAGGGTTCGCATCATTCATCGCCAAATGGCGGTCGCTGATGTTCATCCCGCCGGTGAAGCCGGTGGTGGTATCGACGACCAGCAATTTCCGGTGATTGCGGAGGTTGATGTGGATTCCCTCGGTCATGGGGAGAAACCAGGCGGCCCGAACGCCGGCTGTTCGAAGGCGGCCGGGCGCCGGCGATAGGGAGTAGAGCGCACCCAGCCCGTCCACCATGACCCGCACATCGACGCCTCTGGTGGCGGCCGCGCCCAGCGCGTTGATAAATTTTTTACCGGTGGCATCGGTATTGAAAATATAGCTGCATAGATAGACCGACCGGCGGGCCGCTTGGATTGCGCTCAGCATGGCGGGGTAGGCCTCCTCGCCGTTGTGCAGGATGGTCACCCGATTGCCGCCCAGCACCGGCCGATGGGTGACCCGATCCGACACAGCGAGCAGAGCGGCCACATCATCTTTCAGGGCGGCGGGCATCTCAGTTTTCTGGATCTGGTAAAACTCGCGAATGTGCGGGTCCAGCGCCCAGTGGCCGCGTTGCTGCCATCGTTGTGCCCGGGTGTGGATGCGATTGACGCCGAACAGCCAATAGAGGAGCGAGCCGGCCGCGGGATGAAACAGGAGGCAGACGGCCACCCAGCCCAGTGCCGACCTGGGATCCCGTTTGTTCAGCAACGCATGGCCCGCCGAATAGAGGCTGAACAGCGCGGAACATCCGACAATGACGAGCCAAAGATGGTCCGCGATCATCATGAGCCTCCATGATATCGATCTGAAAAGGGGATCGGCGATTTGTGCTCGGTCTGGGGCGGCCGCCGCTCTGTCACCTTCTCATGCAGAGGTCCGTCCTGTTTTGATGCTCTCAAGAGGAACAAGTCGCCTGCTCCATTTTCTTCACGGTGCGTGCGCGTGCCGATCGATCAACGGGTGAAGAATCGGCCAGATCCGATCGACGATGATCCGATAGCCCTCGGCGGTGGGATGAAGGCCGTCGGATTGGTTGAGTTCCGGTTTTGTGGCGACGCCATCCAGAAAAAAAGGAATCAACGTGACGTTGTTGCGCCGAGCTAATTCAGCGTAGAGTGTCGCAAAACCCTCCGTATAGTCCGGCCCGTAGTTGGGCGGCAGTTTCATCCCGGCCAGCACGATGTGGATCCCGGCTTTCTGCAATCGCTCAATGATGAGTTGCAAATTGGCCCGCACCTGGGCGAGGCCGATGCCTCGAAGCC
>JBGPUQ010000228.1:0-2296 GCA_041491185.1 Nitrospiria bacterium
GCCTCCGTCAGGCGCCGGCCCGGCTGCACCGCTTGAGCATCTCGAGCTTTTCCAACGCCGCGCCGCTGTCGATCACCCGCGCCGCGACCGAGACGGCGTCGCGCAGGTTTTTGGCCTTCCCGCAGGCGACCAGCGCCGGCGCCGCATTGAAGAGGACGATGTCGCGCTTTGCCCCCTTTTCGCCGCGCAGGATGGCCATCGTGATCTTGGCGTTTTCCTCCGCCGTGCCGCCCTTGAGCTCCTCCATCCGGGCCACCGGCAGGCCGACATCGCCCGGATCGATGTAATAGCACTGGATGCGGCCGTCCTTCCCCTCGCAAATTTTCGTCCGCGTCGTCACGGTGATCTCATCCAGGCCGTCGTCTCCATGGACGACAAAACAATGGCGGCTGCCGAGTTTCATCAACACCTGGCCGATCAGATCGGTCAATTCTGGCGCATAGACGCCCACCACCTGAATGGTGGCGTCGGCGGGGTTCGTCAGCGGCCCCAGCAGATTGAACAGCGTGCGCACCCCGATCTCGCGGCGAGGCCCGAGGGCATGCTGCATCGCCTTGTGAAAGACCGGCGCGAAGAGAAACGCGATGCCGACCTCGCCGAGGCACGATTCGACCTGCTGCGGCGAGAGTTCGATCTCGACCCCGAGCGCTTTGAGCAGGTCGGCGCTGCCGCAACTGGAGGAGACCGACCGGTTGCCGTGCTTGGCAACCATGATGCCGGCCCCCGCCACGACGAAGGCGGTGGTCGTCGAGATGTTGAAGGTGTGGCGCCGGTCGCCGCCCGTTCCGCAGGTGTCGACCGTGAGCGGGTCCTGGGCATGGATGCGGGTCACCTTCTCCCGCATCGCCCGGGCCGAGCCGGTGATCTCGTCGACCGTCTCGCCCTTCATCCGCAGCGCGGTGAGGTAGGCGCCGATCTGCGCGGGGGTCGCCTCGCCCTCCATGATCTGGAGCATCACCCGCTGGGCTTCCGCCTCGGTGAGGTGATTGCCCTCCACCACTTTGTGGATCGCCTCTTTGATGAAATCCGGCACGGGATCAGGCCGCCACCGTCAGGGTGAGGAAGTTCGCCAGCAGTTGTTTGCCGACCGTCGTGAGGATCGATTCGGGATGGAACTGCACCCCTTCCACCGTCAGCTCCCGGTGGCGCACACCCATGATCTCCCCTTCCTTCGTCTCGGCGGAAATTTCGAGACACGGTGGCAGCGTTTCGCGTTTGATGATCAGCGAATGGTAGCGCGTCGCCTCGAACGGATTGGGCAACCCGCCAAAGATTGTCTTGCCGTCGTGCCGGATCATCGAAGTTTTCCCGTGCATGAGCCGCCCGGCCCGGACGACATCGCCGCCGAAGACCGCGCCGATCGCCTGGTGGCCCAGGCAGACGCCGAGGATCGGCACTTCGCCGGCCATTGACTTGATCAGCTCCATCGAGATGCCGGCTTCGTTCGGCGTGCAGGGGCCGGGCGAGATGACGATCCGCTCGGGCCGCAGCCGCCGGATCTCGTCGACCGTGATCTTGTCGTTCCGAACGACCTTGATCTCCTGCCCCAGTTCGCCCAGATATTGGACGAGGTTGTAGGTAAAGGAATCGTAATTGTCGATCATGAGTAACATGGCTCAACACAAGGTAGCTCGGTTGCTCGGTGGCTGGGTAGCTAGGAAAATCTTTCTCCTAGCCACCTAACTACCTCGTCACCTAGCCACCTTTTCTATTCTAATCCCCTTTCCGCCCAGTCGATCGCCGCCATCATGCCCCGGGCCTTCTGGACCGTCTCCCAATATTCCCTGGCCGGATCGGAATCGGCGACGATCCCGGCGCCGGCCTGCACAAACGCGCGCCGGCCGTCGAAGAGGATCGTCCGGATATTGATGGCCGCGTCGAGATTTCCCGTGAAGCCGAGATAGCCCACCGCGCCGGCGTAGAAGCCGCGACGGGTCGGCTCCAATTCCTCGATAATCTCCATGGCGCGGATCTTGGGCGCCCCCGTCACCGTGCCCGCGGGAAAGCAGGCCCGCAGCGCGTCGACGCTGCTGTGATGGCGTTCCAGTCGCCCCGAGACGTGCGACACCAGGTGCATGACGTGCGAGTAGCGCTCCACGGCCATCAGCTCATCGACCGAGACGCTGCCCATCGCGCTGACGCGGCCGACGTCGTTTCGCCCCAGATCGACCAGCATGATGTGCTCGGCCCGTTCCTTCGGATCGGTTTTCAGCTCCGCTTCCAGTTGCTGATCCTCGGCCTCCGTTTTGCCGCGCGGCCGCGTGCCCGCGATCGGCCGCAATTCGATCCTCCCCGC
>JBGPUQ010000229.1:0-2283 GCA_041491185.1 Nitrospiria bacterium
ACAGATGGAGCGGCTCTGCCGCTTCTATCATTCCGTCGGCTTTTCCACCGGCTGCATCGAACTCTACCTGGCAACCGGACTCACCCCCGCCTCCCACACGCATCAGGAGCATGGGGAGCACCTGGAACGGATCGTGATGCCATTCGAGGAGCTGTACCAGTTGGTCTGTTCAGGCGGGATTGTTGACAGCAAAACAATCATCGCGGTCCTGTGGTACCGGCAGCGGATCGAGGGCCGGTCGGCCGCCGCGCGCTAGCAGACCCCGATGCCCGTCCCCGACGAATCCCCGCATCTGAACCGGGACGCCTGGCTGATTTTCGCGGCCGGGTTGCTCCTCTTTTCCAGCGCGCTCTTCAACCGCGAGTTCATGCACCTCGAATCCCGTTTCGCCCTCTTCGCGCAGGAGATGATGCGAAACGGCCTCAGCCTCTTCCCGACGCTGTACCAGCGGCCCTACCCGGATTATCCCGCCACCCAGACCATCCTCATCGCTCTGCTGTCGATGATCCGGGGAAAGGTCACCATTGTGTCCGCCGTCCTGCCGACTGCCGTCGCCGCCGCGCTCACCCTCAGCCTGACCTATCGGCTCGGCGCGATCCATTCGCGCCGGTGGGGAATCTACGCGGTCTTGTTCGAGCTCCTCACCTATCAATTTCTGGCCTCGGCCCGATCGGTCGCCCTCGATCCGTTTATCTCCGCGGCCACGATTCTTTGTTTTTATGCGGCCTATTCGGCGAAGATCGAACAGGCCCCGGCGCGACACTGGTGGATCCCCGTCGGCCTGGTGTCGGGGTTTCTCTTTCGCGGGCCCATCGGGGTGATCATCCCCGCAGGCGTTCTGTGCGTCTTCTTTCTCCTGGAGAAGGATGTCCGGTTGCTGCTTTCAACGGCATCGATCGCGCTCGGGCTGCTGGTGGTGGGAATGACCGGATTGCTGGCCGCGGCGCGGCATCAGGGAGGCGCGGCGTTTGTGGATGCGGTGATTCACGCGGAAGTCACCGGACGAGTGGCGGATCAGTCCGCTCATCTTCCCCTCTATTATTTCATCAATTCGTTCCATGCGTTTGCGTTGAGTTTTCCCGTGGCCGTCCTGGTGCTCGGTCTCTACGTCAGGGAACTTCGGCGCGCGCCGGCGCTCCCGGAGATGCGATTTCTCCGCCATCTGGCGGCGTGGGTGCTGGTCATCATGGCGGGTTTGAGCATTCCGACGAAACAGGAGATCCGGTATCTCCTGCCGATTGTCCCGGCGGTGTCGCTCACGGCCGCCTATCTCTTCATCGCCGAGCCGAAAAATCGATTCGCGCAGCGGCTTCGCCATGGGATCGGAATGCTCTGCGGCAGCGTGCCGTTTCTCGGATTTGCGGGGGCCGCGATCTGTCTCGGTCTCGATCGACTGCATCTCTTGCCGCGTGACGGTCATTACCTTGCGGCCGTCCTGCTGTTTGGTCTGGAAGCCGTGCTCGTCGTCATGGTGAGCAAGGCGGTGCGCACTCCGTCGCACCGCGAGCTGGCCGTCGTCTCGCTGGGCGCGGCGGCCTTTCTCACGCTGACGGTCTGCATCACCGAACCGATCGCGGTCACGTTGAATCGCGTGACACCGTTCGTCGAACAGGTGGAGGCGCGGCGCGCGCCGGAACAAACGATCGTCTTTTATCAGATCGGCCCCGATGGCGCGGATGTCAAGTTCATGGCCGCCCTGGATCGGCCGATTCAACCGGAGTTCGTGCGCGCGCCGGACGCGCTGCTGACCTTCGGCCGGCCCGCCCTCTTCATCACCACGGGATCGGCGTTCGCCGCCCTGCCGCCGCAGATCGCCGCCCGTCTTCACCCGATCCTGACCGGGACGATCGCCCGGACTCGGTGTGTGGCCTTCACGATTGAACGCGCGCCGGTCGATAGTCCGCCGCCTCCCCTGCCGCAGTCGGCCATATGAACCGCATCGAGACGTTACCCCTGCCCGATTCCGCGCGCGCCTCGTGGGGGAAAGATCTTCTGCTGCTGGCCGTGCTGATCGGTCTTCTGTTCGGGTTCGGCCTCGGCGCGCGCCCGTTGAGCAATCCGGATGAGGGACGGTATGCCGAAATTATCCGGGAAATGGCGATCGGCGGGGATTACGTCACGCCGCGGCTCAACGGCGTCAAATATTTTGAAAAACCGGCGCTCTTCTACTGGCTCGGCAGCGGCGCCATCCAGCTCTTCGGTCTCCACGAATGGTCGCTGCGTCTCTGGCCGGCGCTGTTTGCCCTGCTGGGTTGTCTGATCGTCTATGGGGCCGGCCGGCGG
>JBGPUQ010000230.1:0-2283 GCA_041491185.1 Nitrospiria bacterium
CGTGGTCGTCTGGCTCAAAGTCGATATGGACGGCAACGCCATCGGCGTGAAATTTGTCCAGCCGCTGACGCCCCAGCGCCATCCGCTCCTGACCCAATATCTGGAGCGGATCAGGACGGGCGGGCGAACGCCGGGGTAGTGGCGAATGACAAATGAGGGAATTTTCGATTGACGATTTTCGATTTTCGAATGAAAGACAAGAAACGGAAGGAGTGCAAGGGCAATGAGTAAGCAGAACTACGAACTCTATGCCGACAAGGCGCTGGCGGGGGATTGTCTCACCGATGCGGAGGGGCTCGCGCTGCTCCACACGCCGGATGAAGAGCTCCTGGAGCTCTTGGCCGCTGCCTTCCGGGTGCGCCGTCACTATTTCGGCCGTCGGGTCCTGCTGCATGTGTTGATGAATGCCAAAAGCGGCCTCTGCCCCGAGGATTGCGGTTATTGCTCGCAATCGTCAATCTCAACCGCCGGGATCGAGCGCTATCCGCTCCAGAGCCGTGACGCCATCCTGGAACAGGCCCGGCAGGCGGCGCGCGTCGGCGCGAAACGCTTCTGTCTCGTCATCAGCGGCCGTGGGCCGACCGATCGGGAGATCGAACAGATCACCGACGCTGTCCGCGCCATCAAACAGGAGCTGCCGCTGGGGCTCTGTTGCTCGCTGGGTCTCCTGACCCGAGCACAGGCCGACGCGCTCAAAGCGGCCGGTGTGGATCGAATCAACCACAATCTGAATACGAGCGAGCGTTTTTATCCGGCGATTTGCTCGACCCACACGTATGACGATCGCCTCGACACGCTGGAGCAGGTGCGCGCCGCGTCGCTCGAGCGCTGCTGCGGTCTGATCGCCGGCCAGGGGGAGACGGATCAGGATTTGATCGATGTGGCCAAGGCATTGCGCGAGCTGGGCCCCGATTCGATTCCGGTGAACTTTCTCCATCCGGTGCAAGGGACGCCGCTCGAACACGTGCATGATCTGACCCCGATGCGCTGCCTGAAGATTCTCTCTCTCTTTCGTTTCTATAATCCGGCGACGGAAATTCGCGTCGCGGGCGGGCGGGAATATAACCTGGGCCATCTGCAACCGTTGTCACTCTATCCGGCCAACGCGATGTTCGTGAACGGCTATCTGACCACGAGCGGCCAGCCGGCCGATGAGGCGATCACGATGATCCGCCAGATGGGCTTTGAAATCGAGCCGGCGGTGCCCAAACCGACACCGGTGTGACCACGACATCGCGGCGGCGCTGAGCGTGCGCGCCCCCTTTGCAATCGCTCAAAAGGGTATGCTACGATTTTGGTTCAGGATATGCTGGGAACCCGATTATGCTTGGAAAAGTGCTCAGTTGCGTTGTGTATGGGCTGGATGCCTCGCTCATCAGTGTGGAAGTCGATGTGGCGGCGGGATTGCCGTTCTTTTCCATCGTCGGACTGCCTGATGCGGCGGTAAAAGAGAGCAAGGATCGCGTCCGCGCCGCGATCAAAAACGCCGGTTTCCATTTTCCCGTCAAGAAAATCACGATCAACCTTGCCCCGGCCGATCTCAAGAAAGAAGGTTCCGGGTTTGATCTGCCCATGGCGGTGAGCGTGCTGGCGGCCGAAGGGATTGTCGGGGGCGACCAATTGCCGTCGACGACGGCGGATGGGGCCACGGCGTCCGGCCTTGAGCATTATCTGATCGTCGGAGAGTTGTCGCTTGACGGCACGATCCGCGGCGTACGCGGCGCGCTGTCGATGGCGGTGGCGGCCCGACGGTTCGGCCTCAAAGGGATGATCCTGCCGGTCGAGAATGCGGAGGAAGCGGCGGTGGTGGAAGGGCTTGAGGTCTACGGCGTCTCCACGCTGCCGCAAGTGGTGGAGTTTCTCAATCAGCGGCTGGTGGTCGAACGGACCACGGTCGATCTGGAGGGATTGCTGAAAGGGTGTTCCACCTACGCGGAAGATTTTTCGGAGGTCAAAGGGCAGGAACAGGCGAAGCGGGCGCTTGAAGTGGCCGCCGCCGGAGGCCATCATCTCCTCATGATGGGGCCGCCGGGCTCAGGCAAGACGATGCTGGCCAAACGGTTGCCGACGATCCTGCCGAGCATGGGGTTTGATGAGGCGATCGAAACGACAAAAATCCACAGCGTGTCGGGGCAGTTATCGCCCCGGCAGTCGCTGGTCGCCGTGCGGCCGTTCCGCGCGCCGCACCACACCATCTCGGATGCCGGGTTGATCGGCGGCGGGCAGATGCCGCGGCCGGGCGAGGTGAGTCTGGCGCATAATGGCGTCCTCTTTTTGGATGAA
>JBGPUQ010000231.1:0-2269 GCA_041491185.1 Nitrospiria bacterium
ACCGCCGACCCGATCTGCACCGCGGCGCCGATTCCGGTGAGCGGCAGCGCCAGCAGTCCGCACCAGACCGCCAGGCCGATGATGGTGAGCGCCGTGGTCATCGGATCAGATCTTTTGCATGGACCACTTGCCAAGCAATCCATTGGGTCGAAAGATGAGGACGAGGATCAGAATCAAAAAGGCGAAGAGATCCTTGTACTCGCTGGAGATGTAGCCGGAGACCAGGCTTTCGACCAACCCGAGCAGGAAGCCTCCCAGCACCGCGCCCGGGATGCTGCCGATTCCGCCCAACACGGCGGCGGTGAAGGCTTTGATTCCCGCCACGTATCCGATGAAAAAATTCACCAGCCCGTAATACATCGCCACCATCACCCCGGCGATCGCGGCGAGGATCGAGCCGATCACGAAGGTCACCGCGATCACGCGATTGATGTCGACCCCGACCAGCAACGCCATGACTTTATCCTGGGCGGTCGCCCGCATCGCCGTGCCGAGCTTTGTCCGATCGACGAACAGCTGCAGCGCGACGGTCAGAATCACCGACGTGACGATGATGAAGAGCTGGAGATAGCTGATCGGTGTGCCGAACAGCACGATGCCGCCGGACGGCAGGATATGCGGGAAGACCTTGTCCGACGAGCCCTGCGCCAGCATGACGTAGTTCTGGAGGAAGATCGACATGCCGATCGCCGAGATCAGCGGCGAGAGCCGGTGCGCCTGGCGCAGCGGGCGGTAGGCCACGCGCTCCAGCGTGGCCCCGTACGCGGCGCAGTAGACGGCCGCGATCACCATGGTCAGGAGAATCGCCAGCACCAGATGTGTCTGCGTGAGGCCGACGACGGTGAAGAGGGCCAGCACGCTGATGCCCAGATAGGCCCCGATCATGTAAATCTCGCCGTGCGCGAAATTGATCAGTTCGAGAATGCCATAGACCATCGTGTAGCCCAGCGCGATGAGGGCATAGACGGCGCCCAGCGTCAGCCCATTGACCAGTTGCTGTCCGAGCATCGAGCGGGATTATCCCCTGGAGGGCACGGCGGGTTCTTCCGGTTGCCAGAATTCTTCGAAGGCACCGTGCGTCGTGACCCAGATGACATATTTCGTGGCGAGGAGATCGCCCTTGGCATCGAACTGGATCTTCCCCGTGATGCCATCGTACGAGAGGCCATGCAGGGTGGCGCTCACCGTGCCGCCCTCGGTCGTTCCGCTCTTCGCGATGGCGGTGAACAACATATTCGCCGCGTCATAGGCATAAAAGGAATAGGGGCCGGGCTCCCCGAATTTTTCCCGGTATCGTTTCAGGATACCCTGAACCGACGGCAGTTTGGTCGTGTCCGGAGAAAAGGTGAGGTAGGTGCCGTCCGCGGCGGCGCCGGCGATTTGAATGAAGACCGGATCGATCGTGCCGTCGCCGCTGATCATCGGCGCGGCGAGCCCGACTTCTTTTGCCTGCTGCACCATCAGACCGGCCTCCGGGTAGATGCCGCCGAAGAAATAGGCATCCGGCTTTTTGGAGGCGATCGTCGTCAGGACGCCTCGAAAATCTTTATCGCCCTGGACGATCCCGCCGTAATAGACCTCCTCCACCTGTCCGTTGAGCGCCTTGCGAAACTCATTCGCCAGTCCTTGACCGTACGTCGTCTTATCGTGCAGCACCGCGACCTTCCTGGCCCGAAGGGATCGCAGGACGAACTCGGCCGCCACCCTGCCCTGCTGATCGTCGCGTCCGCAGACGCGAAAGACATTGGCATAGCCGCGGTCGGTCACGGCGGGATTGGTCGAGGCCGGGGTGATCATCGGGATGTTGGCAGCGTGGTAGACCTCCGACGCCGGGATGGTCGAGGAGGAATTCCAATGCCCGATGATTCCGACCACACCAGAATTCACAAACTTGTTGGCGATGGAGACCGCCTGCTTCGGGTCGTGCTGGTCATCGCCGACGGTCAGCGCGATCCGCTTCCCCAGCAGGCCGCCCCGTTGATTCCATTCTTCAACGGCCAGCTCCACGCCCTTTCGAAGGTCGCCGCCCTGCTTGCTTTGATCGCCCGTCATCGGTCCGGCGACCGCGATCAGGAGGGTATCATCCGTTTTTTTCGCGCAACCGACCGCCCCAACCAGCAGCGACAGGACGGCACCCACGAGAGCCAGCCGGATTCCCGATCCACAGCGCCGCATGGGGCTGAACACGTTCCTACCTCCTTCGATGGATGTCGCCGGTATCGACGGAAAATCGAGTTGATTTAATCAGGAAGCCCGCCAATTGTCAACG
>JBGPUQ010000232.1:0-2258 GCA_041491185.1 Nitrospiria bacterium
CGCCGCCGTCTGGAGCAGTGGAAGCAGAGGCTGCAGGAGCGCGCGCATGGCGGCTGACCGGGTTGCCACGGCGGAAGGGACGGCCGGCTACCAGCGTCGGATGGCGGGCCAGACTGGCGCGGGCCATTTTCGCCGACTGGGGGAACTCGCCCTCTCGTCCATCGGCGTGGGAACCTATCTGGGGGAGGCCGACGACGAGACGGACCGGCTCTATCAACAGGCCATCGCGCGGGCGGTCGAGCTGGGGTGTAACGTGATCGACACCGCCATTAATTATCGCTGCCAGCGCAGCGAGCGGGCGATCGGGCGCGCCCTTGCGGAATTGGGCCGTGCCGGCCGACTCCGTCGGGAAGAGGTGGTGATTGCCACCAAAGGCGGTTTTCTGCCCTATGACGATGCGCCGCCGCCCGATCCCTGGACCTATATCCAGCAGACCTTTCTGGCGCCTGGAATTTTCACGCCTGATGATCTGGTCGCCGGCTGTCACTGCCTGACGCCGCGCTACCTGCAACACCAGCTGGATCGGAGCCTGCGCAATCTCGGCGTGGAGGGGATCGACATTTATTATCTGCACAACCCGGAGACCCAGTTGACGGAGATCTCCCGTGACGTCTTCGATGAACGGATCAAGGCGGCCTTTGAACTGCTGGAGCGCAATGTGACAGCGGGCAAGCTCTCCTGCTATGGCGCCGCGACGTGGAACGGGTTTCGCGCGTCGCCCGAGAGCCGTGATTTCCTGTCGCTTGACGCGCTGATCGTCCTGGCTGAAGAGGTGGCCGGGCCGCAACATCATTTTCGCGTGATCCAATTGCCCTACAATGCGGTGATGTCCGAGGCCGCTGTCAAAAAGAATCAGCCGCTCGATGGGGGAATGGTCACCCTGCTGGAGGCGGCCCGGCGGCGGGGGATCTATGTCATGTCGAGCGCGTCGGTTCTGCAGGGGCAGCTGAATCGGGGGTTGCCGGAACCGTACCGGACGCTGTTCGCCGGCCTGGACAATAATATTCAGCGCTCGATCCAGTTTGTGCGTTCGACGCCCGGCGTGGGCACCGCGCTGGTCGGGATGAAGCAATCGGCGCACGTGGAGGAAAACCTGCGCGTGGCCAAGGTCCCGCCTCCGCCGGGCGAGCGCGTCATGGCGCTGTTCGGCACATAACGAACCTCCTTCCGTCGTTTGTCGACTTTCGCGTCTGTGGTCTTATACAATAGTGTCTTGACGATCCCGCACGCCTCATCAGGAGGGTTCGTGGTTCCCACGGTGATCTACGACGCCGATTGTCGCCTGTGCGAAACCTGTCGGCAATGGATCGGCCGGTGGGACCGCAGACGACGTCTACAGTTCCTGCACTTTGAAGCGCCGGAAGCGATCCGACGACAGCCGGATTTGCGGGGCCTCGGCTGCCTGACCGCGTTCCGTTTTCTGGATGAAGCGGGACGGGTCTCGGAAGGGGCGCGTGCCGCCATCGAGATCGTCCGCCGGCTGCCGGGCGGGCGGCCCATGGCCGGACTGTTGGCCGTTCCCGGCGTCTACCGGCTGATGCAGACCAGTTATCAGTGGATCGCGGCCCACCGTTACCGGCTCTTCGGCCGGGTGATGCGATGACACCGATATTCAAAGATCCCATCTGCGGCATGGACGTGGAACCGGCCACGGCGGCGGGGAGCCATGACTATGCGGGGCGGAGCTATTATTTCTGCGGGCTTCATTGCCTGGAAAAATTCAAGGCCGATCCGGAGCGGTATTTGAAACCGGCCGGGGTATCACCTGATCCGACGATTGTGTCCATGAGTTCCATCAAGCTGGTCCAGTCATCTACGTCAGGGGGAGATTCCGGCTCTGTCATTAAATCGGGGGAAGATGCTCATCTCCCCCCAGTCCCCCCATTGCCATACGCAATGTACATTTGCCCGATGGATCCGGAGGTCCGCCAGCCCAAGCCGGGTCCCTGCCCGAAGTGCGGGATGGCACTTGAGGCGATTGAGCCAACCGGACCGATTTCCAAGACGGAATATGTCTGCCCCATGCATCCGGAAGTGGTCAGCGATAAGCCGGGTGCCTGTCCCCTGTGCGGCATGGCGCTGGAGCCCCGGACCGTGACCATGGAGGAAGAGGCCAACCCGGAGCTGATCAACATGACCCGCCGGTTTTGGATCGGCGTGGGACTCTCTCTGCCGTTGTTGCTGCTCGCCATGTCGGACTATCTGCCCGGCCAACCGATCCAGCAGTGGTTGGCGCCGAATCTCCAGGCGTGGGTGGA
>JBGPUQ010000233.1:0-2250 GCA_041491185.1 Nitrospiria bacterium
CTGGCGCTGATAGCCCAGATTGGTCAACGCCGAGAGGACATCGCGCTGGAGCCGATCTTCATCGCGGTCGTGATCGCCGGCGGATTGGCGGTCGGCCTCGATATACGGCAGCACTTTCTCCTTGAGTTCCAGCACCAGGCGGGCCGCCGTTTTCTGGCCGACGCCGGGCACGCTCGTAATTTTGACCAGGTCGCCGCGGCCGATCGCCCCGGCCAGATCCGCCACCGAGAGCCCGGAGAGCAATCCCAGCGCCACTTTCGGCCCCACGCCCGTCACCCCCAACAGGAGCAGGAAGAATTCCTTCTCCGGGCGGGAGGTGAATCCGTAGAGCTGAATCGCATCTTCGCGGACGTGAGTATGAATCTGAAGGGAGACCGTCGAACCCAAATCGGGAAGATAATAGAAGGTCGAAAGGGGCACGATCACGTCGTAGCCCACGCCCTGCACGGAGACCGTCAGCCGATTCGGCAGCTTGTCCGTCAGGGTGCCGGTCAGCGCCGCGATCATGGCGCACCGGGGGAGCCCGCGGCCGCTCGTTTGATGCGCGCATCAGAGGCAAGCCGTTGGGTGAGCGTCGTTGACGAATGAAGGTGGCAAATCGCCACGGCCAGGGCATCCGACGCGTGATGGGAGGCCGGCGGCTCGGTCAATCGCAGGAGCCGCTTGACCATCTGGCCGACCTGCATTTTTTCCGCGTGACCGTAGCCGGTCAATGCGAGCTTGATGGTCGACGGGCTGTAGACCGTCACCGGCAGCCCGGCCAGTTCCGCCGCGACGAGGACGATCCCCTCCGCCTGGCCCAATTTGAGCGCGGTCTGGATATTTTTATCCACGAACGGCTCCTCCACCGCGACGCAGTCGGGTTGGTAGCGTCGGATCAGCGCAGTGATCTCCTCAAACATCGTCCGCAATCGGACCGGGATCGGCTGGGCGCGTCCCCCATTGATCTGGCCGGCCGCGATGCACGTCGTGGCACTTCCTCCCGATCCATTGCGGGAGGCCGTGGATGGCGCCGATTCAATGACGCCATAGCCGGCGGTGATCGTGCCCGGATCGATGCCGAGAATTCTTATTGAATGTGGGGGCCTGTGCGGCAAAGGCAGGGAAATGTCCTCCACTGCCCCCACACCCCGAGCCACCTTGGCTGTCCCACCGGCCGCAGGTTGCCCCATGTTATCCAGCGGCGACTTGCTCCATGACTTCGGCGGAGATGTCGAAATTGGCGTGGACCTTCTGCACGTCGTCATGATCCTCCAGCGCCTCGAGCAGGCGGACCATCTGTTCGGCCTCTTTCCCTTCCAGTTTGACGGAATTTTTCGGCACCATGGTCACCTCGGCCAATACGGTGGGGATCTTCTGTTTCTCCAGCGCCTGCTTGACCGATTCAAACGCGGCCGGGGGGCTGATCACCTCATAGCGGTCGCCGTCGCTCCGGAGATCTTCAGCGCCGGCCTCGACGACAATGCTCATCAGGGCTTCTTCATCCGCCTTCGACCGGTCGACGACTGCGTAACCTTTTTTCTCGAAGATCCAGCCGACGCAGCCGGCCGCGCCCATGCTGCCGCCGCCTTTGGTCAACAGATGACGGATCTCCGGCAGCGTGCGGTTCCGATTATCGGTCATGCACTCGATCAAGATCGCCACCCCGCCCGGGCCGTAGCCCTCGTAGGTCAACTCTTCGAACATCTGGCCCGGCAACTCGCCGGTCCCTTTCTGGATCGCCCGCTTGATGTTGTCCTGGGGCATATTCTGCTCTTTCGCCTTGGCGATGGCCAACCGCAGCCGGGGGTTGCCGTTGGGATCGCCGCCGCCCATTCGGGCCGCGACGGTGATCTCGCGGATGATCTTGGTGAAGGTCTTGCCTCGTTTGGCGTCCACCGCCATTTTGTGGCGCTTGGTCGTCGCCCAGTGGGAATGACCGCCCATCGTGTTCTCCTTTCGGCAGTTTTATCACAGCCGATAGAGGGAGTCAATTAAAGTCAGGGGGAGATGGCGCTTCGACGCGGACCCCAGCAAGCTGTGGCCCCGCGCTCAGATTCCGCCTTCACAGGCATTGCTGCCTGTGAAGCTTTATTCCTCTCCCCCTGACAACCCCCATCGCCACGTCACGACAGCGCGCGGCTCGCGTGTCAAACCAACGCTCGGCTGGCCTTGAACCCTCATCGGCTCACCGACTGTAACTTTTCATGCACCAGCCTCGCTAAGCCTTTCGGCACACCGGGCACCGCCTCAATCTCCTCACGCGAGGCC
>JBGPUQ010000234.1:0-2210 GCA_041491185.1 Nitrospiria bacterium
TCGGCTTCGGCGAGGCGGGCGATCACGTCGTCCGCCGGCTCACCCTCCCGTGAATAGATGACTCGAATCCCGTCGATCCGCTCTTCCTGCTCGCTCGACCACCCGGCCCGTCCCCCATCGAAGACGACCGTCACGCGATGGCCGCGCCGGCGTTGATAGAGCGCCAATCGCCGGATGAGCACGGCGCGGCGCGACTCCAGATCACCGCGAAGACCGCCGTCATGACCGATCAGGTTGTAGCCGTCGACAATCAGGTGGGTCGCCATGACCAGGGGACGCGGTCCGTCTCCCCCCATCTCCCATTGACACGCGGCGGCATGAGGAAGGAATGCGTGAACTAATAGCCGGCCTCTCCCGATCCCAGCTCGCTGGTGTCCGAACCGAAAAACCGGATCGGCCGGTCGCCCTGGAGCATCTCCGGCGTAATCACGTAGGTGCCGCCCATCGAGGGCACCCAGATCTTCTTGGCCACATCGACGCTTCCGACAGAGACCAGGTAGCCCAGACCGCCGAGCACGCCGCCCAACACCGCATAGCCGATCTTGATCGGCGCGTAAATAAAGGTCGTCAATGCGCTGGCCGCGCCAAGCCCCGCATCGTTCAGATAACCGGCCGATGCACGCTGCGGGATCACGATCAGAGACACACCCAGCCATATTCCCAGCATCGCCACTCGAACAAACCTCCTCATCATGAGCGCTCCCTCCTGTCAATGTGATCACGCGTGCGGTCGTGCATGTGTGCCATTGTAGGAAAAAGTTTCTCTGTTTGCAAGCGCAAGAACGATCCCGCGGCGCGATCCCGCCTGGCAGGCGGGCAACATTCGCTGGCGCGCCGGCCCAAAAATCCGCTACAATGGCGGCCATCGTGAGCATGTTCGCCCCGCTGTCAGCATGATGGCCCCGTCGTGAGCATGATTGCCATCGATGTGATCGTCGAGCTCCTTCCGGCGCTGGCCGTCGTGGCCGTCATGGGCGCGTCGGCGTTCGGCTATGGCCGATGGCTCTTGTCTCTCATCGAAAAATTCCGGGGGCCGATTTCCCGAGGCATACCACGACAGGAACAGCTCTTCACGCTCGCCGTCGGACTGGGAGCACTCGCGCTGCTGGTCTTCACACTGGGCGTCGCCGGCCTGCTGGTTCGACCGGCACTGGCGGCCGTTCTTGTGATCGGATTGTTGGGGGGACTGATCGGCCGGTTCTGGCCGCGACGACTCGGTCGCGAACCGTCCGCATCCGAGACTGCCGGATCGAATGAGCTGACACGCACGGGATCGACCGTCCGGTTTCTGCTCGCGTGCGGCCTGGCGGCGACCATCGGCCTCATCGGCCTCGGGGTGCTCATGCCGGAATTTTTCCACGACGCCCTGATCTATCACCTCGAACTACCCGGCTATTATCTGCTCCATCATCGCATCAGCTTTCTGCCGTGGAATTACAACAGCGCATTGCCGGCCGACATCGAGATGCTCTACGTGGTCGCGCTCGCCTTTGCGGATGAACGGGCGACGAAACTGATCCACGCCGCGCTCGGCCTGCTGTGCGTGGCGGCGCTGACCGGTCTGGCCGCGCAGGTGAGCGATCGACGGACCGCCGATGGGCGCACAACCGGCCGGCTGGCCGGCGCGTTGTTCCTCACCACACCATCCGTCGTGCTGCTCGCGACGGTCAGCGGGACCGACTTGGGACTCACGTTCTTCGAACTCCTGAGTCTGTCAGCCTGGCTGCACTGGCGGAATGCGCTCCAGGGGAGCGCGGGCACCGGCGCCGCCGACACGTCCCTGCAGGCACAACCGTGGCTGATCCTGTCGGCCGTCATGATGGGATGCGCGCTCGGCACCAAATATTCGGCCCTCTTCTTTCTCATCGGCATGACCATCGCCTGGGGCGCGATGATGGCCGCCCCTCCACGGCTTCGGCCCCGGGCCGCCCTGGTCAAGAGCATCGGCCTGTGGTGCGGGATCGCCCTCGGCGTCGCGTCGCCATGGTATCTGAAAAATCTGCTCGCAACCGGAGATCCGTTCTATCCGACATTCGCCGCGCACTTGCGGCCGCCGATCATCAGTCCGCTCGGCCTGGAGTGGTTGCGGCGGGATGTGGGAACCGGCGGAATTGCCGTCGCGCTCTGGCCCGATTATCTGACGAGGCTGCTCACCAATGACGTCGGCTGGCTCACGTGCGCCGCGGCGCTCGCCGTCGCCCTCTTCGCCA
>JBGPUQ010000235.1:0-2210 GCA_041491185.1 Nitrospiria bacterium
CAGCGGAATACCGGTGGGAATGTTGAGCCCCACGATCTCCTGATCCGACACGCGGTCCAGATGTTTGACCAGCGCCCGCAGGCTGTTGCCGTGGGCCGCGATCAGCACCCGTTGGCCCCGTTGGATCGATGGCGCGATCACCTCATTCCAGTACGGCAAGAATCGCGCGACCGTATCCTTCAGACTTTCGGTCAGCGGCAGTTCATCCGTGCCGAGGGCGGCGTAGCGGCGATCACGGCCAGGGGAGCGCTCGTCATCCGGCGTGAGCGCCGGCGGACGGATATCATAGCTGCGCCGCCACGTCAGCACCTGCGCCTCGCCGTGGCGCGCCGTGGTCTCCGCCTTGTCGAGCCCCTGCAACGCCCCGTAGTGGCGCTCGTTCAACCGCCAGCTTCGATGCACGGGGATCCACATCAGATCCATCTCTTCGAGGATGATCCAGAGCGTCTTGATGGCGCGTTTGAGCACCGACGTGTAGGCCACATCGAAGGTGTAGCCTCCCTGCGCGAGCAGACGCGCGGCCGCAAGCGCCTCGGCGCTCCCCTTCTCGCTGAGCCCAACGTCGACCCAGCCGGTGAACCGGTTCTCCTTGTTCCAGGTACTCTCGCCGTGACGAACCAGCACCACTGTCTTCATGTGCAGACCATCCTCCTGGGCCGTGCCAAATTTCGATCTATTATAGGAGGCTCGGGGGAATGATGTCAAAAACCGTCATCCGTGCCGGAGCGGCCGGCATTGATTTTCGTGGAGAGAAGGCATACCATCGGGCCTTGAACAAATCCGTCACCATCACGGGAAACGGCACACGTGAATGAGACCACGGGCTCTCCTGCATCTTGTGCTCGCTCTCGCCTGCGTGATGCCGGGCTGCGCCGGGCTGTTTCACGGCGCGACACGCCATCCGCGCCTGGGCCCCGAGCTCATCGGCAAAGGCGACTTTGACGGCACCATTGCGGAATATCGCGAGGCCATCCGCCTGAATCCGGACGATGTCAAGGCCCACATCGGGCTCGGACGCGGGCTGCTCGACATCGGGGAATATGATGAGGCGATCGTGGAGGACCGCACCGCGCTGCGCCTGAGTCCGAACGACGCCAAAGCCCACACCAATCTCGGGCTGGCGCTCATCAGCATCGGGGCGTATGACGAGGCGATCGCGGAGGACCGCACGGCCATCCGCCTGAATCCCGACGATGCCGACGCCCACAACAGTCTCGCGTTTGCGCTCATCAACATCGGGGAGTATGATGGGGCGATCGCGGAGTGCCGCACCGCCATCCGCCTGGAGCCGAACCGCGCGGACGCCCACATGAACCTCGGGCTGGCGCTGCACGGGGAAAACAATCTTCAGGGGGCGATCGAGGAGTACCGCACCGCGCTTCGCCTGAACCCGAACCGCGTCGCCGCTCACTATAATATCGGGCGGGCGCTGCTGGATCAGGGCCAGGTGTCGGCGGCGGTGATCGAGCTGCAGGAGTTTCTCAGATCGGCCGAGACCAGGCCTCACGATCGCCGGCAAATCGATGACGCGGAAAAACGGCTCAATGAACTCGGTGTGGCTGAGAAATGACTGATCCCAACGTTCGGTAGCGCACACGCATCCCGGAGGGTCCGATGACCACAGCCGCCAGGCGCAGGACGGGCAAAGAGCAATGGACAAAGAAGCTTCTGGGAAGCGTCGGGCCGCTGGCCCTGCTACTGGGGCTGGGCGTCTCGTCGGGCCACGGCGCGGACGGCGGCGCCCCGCCGCACATCTACGTGACCGACGCAGCCAACAACCGGATCGTGCGGATGAATGATCTGACCGGCTCCGGCTGGACCACCTTCGGCACCATCGGCCCCGGGGTCAACCAGTTCAGCTTCCCGAAGGGCCTCTTCGTCGACCCGGCCGGTAAACTCTACGTCACCGACGCGAACAACGGCCGGATCATCCGGATGGACGACATGACGGGGAAGAACTGGGCCACCCTGGGCGGCCCCACCACCGGCAGCGGGATCAAACAGTTCTCCAGCCCGACGGGCATCGTGGTGGATGCGGCCGGGAAAATCTACGTGACCGATGAAGGGAACGACCGGATCGTGCGGATGGACGACATCACCGGCGCGGGCTGGGTCACCCTCGGCGCCAACGGCCCCGGAGCCAACCAGTTTCGGGGGCCGGCCGGCATCGCGATGGATACGGCGGGAAAAATCTACGTGACGGACGCGGG
>JBGPUQ010000236.1:0-2192 GCA_041491185.1 Nitrospiria bacterium
CTCCCCCTGACAACCCCCATCGCCATACGCCATGTGGGGACTAGGGTGTCACGAAGTCTGCAATTTGCGTTTGAGTCGGCGCTCTACGCTGCGGACTTTGCCGCTGAGCCGACCCTTGGCGCCTTTTCGGTAATCGGCCTTGATGCTGATGCTGATGCGACCGCAGTCGGTGCGCATTCGCTCGAAGCAGCGTTTAATGACGGTGAACACCGCGTCCCATTCCCCTTCAAGGACGGTGCCCATCGGGTTGAGCTGGTAGTCCACCCCGCTTTGGTCGATGATATCGAGCGATCGGGCGACGTACTTGCCCACGCTCTCGCCCTTGCCGAGCGGGGACATGCTGACTTCGACGAGTAACATGACGCTCTCCTCCCAGTGTGTATCGGTTGCTGCGGATGACCCATTCTATTTGGCTCCGGGCGGCCGATCAAGCGCTAGTTTCGACTTTCCTCCAGTTTTGTTATACTCTGCCGCGATGACCGGCCAGGATCGAACAGGTGCGGTGACGACCGAGACGCCCTATCTGTCGCTCGTGATTCCCATCTACAACGAGCGGGAGAATCTCAAGCCGCTGACCGACCGGCTGCTGCCGGCGTTGTCAGCCCTTGGCGTGTCATCTGAAGTGGTCTTCGTGGATGACGGCAGCCGCGACGGGAGCGATGTCGCGCTCCGGGAGTTGTGCGGGACGTCTCCGCGGTTTCGTTTGATCCGATTGCGGAAAAATTTCGGACAAACGGCCGCGATGGTGGCGGGATTCGATCACGCGCGAGGCGCCGTGATCGCGGTGATGGACGGCGACCTCCAGAATGATCCGTCCGACCTCGGGCCGATGCTCAAAAAGTTGGAAGAGGGCTACGACATCGTCAGCGGCTGGAGGAGGGATCGCCGCGATACGCCGATCCGGGTCCTGTTGTCCAAGCTGGCCAATTGGCTCATCGGCCGGGTGACGGGCGTGCGGCTCCACGATTACGGCTGCTCGCTCAAACTGTATCGGGCCGACCTCATCCGGACCGTGCCGCTTTACGGTGACCTGCACCGGTTTATCCCCGCGATCGCGAACCTCTACGGCGCGAGGATTGCCGAGCTGCCCGTCCAACACCATCCCCGCCAATTCGGTCGGAGCAAATATACCCTGGCGAGGACCTTTCGCGTCATGATGGATCTGCTGATGATCCGGTTTCTGATGAGCTATGGGCAGCGGCCCCTGCATATCTTCGGCTGGCTGGGCGTGGGAATGGCGATGTTGGGGTTGACGATCGATGGGGTCCTGGCGGTTCAAAAAGTGGTCTGGGGTGTGCAGTTGGCAAATCGGCCGCTCTTGCTCTTGGGGACGCTGTTATTGCTGGCCGGTCTGCAGATCTTTACGCTTGGGATTTTGGCGGAGATGCAGGTGCGGATCTATCACGAATCGCAGGGCCGGCCGATTTACACCGTCAAGGAAACGATCAATTGAGCCCGATGCCGCACACAAGTCCGATGGCGATGCCGCGGATTGATCTGAAACGCTATCTCGAAGAACGGCGCGAGCGGGTCAACCGGTTTTTGGATGAACTGCTCCCGGCCTCTTCATCGACCGGCACCCCGGCCGCCGGAATGGCACCGTCGGCCACGATCGAAGAGGCGATGCGGTATAGCCTGTCGGCGGGCGGCAAGCGGCTTCGGCCCGTGTTGGCCATTGCCGCCGCCGAAACGGTGGGCAAGCGCGCACCGGCCGCGATCCTGGCCGTGGCCGCATCGTTGGAGTTGATCCATACCTATAGTCTGATCCATGATGATCTGCCGGCGATGGACAACGACGATGTTCGACGGGGACGGCCGACCAGCCACAAAGTCTTCGGCGAGGCGCTGGCGATTTTGGCCGGCGACGGGTTGCTGACCCTGGCGTTTGAATTGCTTTCCCGTGCCGATGTGGTGCGCGCGGTGCCGCCGCATCGACTCCTGCGGGTCATCCAGGAGATTGCCACGGCGGCCGGATTTCGGGGGATGGTGGGCGGACAGCTCCTGGATATCCAGGCCAGTGGCCCGGCCGCGGCGGTCTCGCCCGCCGTCGATGAGCAATGGCTGGAGCGGATCCATCGGTGCAAGACGGGGGCGTTGATCCGCGCGTCGGTCCGGGTCGGGGCGCTGATCGGCGGCGCCAATGCCCGCGCGCTCGATGCGCTGAGCCGGTATGGCGAGCAGATCGGCCTCGC
>JBGPUQ010000237.1:0-2185 GCA_041491185.1 Nitrospiria bacterium
AAACAGACCAATCTGCTGGCGCTCAATGCCGCCATTCTGGCGGCGCAAAGCGGTGCGGAGGGGAAGAGCTTTTCCGTCGTGGCGGACGAAATCAGAGTGCTGGCCGATCGCACGTCACGGTCGGCCAAGGAGATCGCCGGCGTGGTGTGCTCCGTGCAAGCCGGAGCGAGTCAGGCGGCCGATGCCGTGCAACGCTGCCGCGAGCAGATCGAAGGGGGGACGAAGCGATCGGAAGCGACCGTTCAGACGCTGACGCACATCGTGCAGCACGCGCAGCAATCCGCCGCGATGATGAGCGAGATCGGTCGGGCGATGACCGAGCAACAGAAGGGCGTCCGGCTCTTCATTCAATCGATCGAACAGATGACCCAGATGATCCAGTTCGTTCAGCGCGTCTCAACGCATCATCGTCAGGCGGCGAAACAGGCCATCACCATGGCCGAGCAGATGCGTCAGGCGGCGAAACAGATCCGGCGGGCAGGTGAAGATCAGGTGCGGGCCAGCCGTCATGTCGTGTCATCAGCCGAGTCGATGGGCGAGCGGAGCCGTGTCTTTGAAAAAGCGCTGGAACACGAGGCGGTGTGCCGGACGGAGCTCGGTGCGCTCCATGAGCAGTCGGACCGCCGTGCGGCCGAACTCGCGGCGCTGGACGAGACGCTTCGTCAGGTCGCCGCACTGCTCCAGGCGCTGGCGGTTCGATCCGATGGGGATGGAACGGGACTCGATGAGCGCCCCGGCTCGACATCCCTGCCGCGCGGGTGGGATGCCCAGGAGACACGGTCATGAAGGTGATTACCTTCGACATCGGTCGTCAACCCTGTGTGATGCCGGTGCATCACCTGGTCGAGATTTTGCCCTATCGACCCTTGCTCCCGATGCCCGTGACGGCCGGCGGGCCATCGCCAAACGCCGGAGTCATGATGGTGGGGATTCTTGATTATCGCGGGAGGGCTGTGCCGGTCATGGGGTTACGGTTGGCGCCGGAATCCGGCACTCGGGTGGCTGGTGAGCCCGGCGACGGTCCGGCGACGCCAAAATGTCTGCTGGTGCTGGGTCATGCAACGGGACCGTTGACCGTTGGCGCCGCAACGAGCGCGCTCGCCGTGGGTCGTGTGAACGCGGTTGTGGAGATTGATGAGCAGTCGATCCAGTCCGCGGACGCCATCGGTCTGGGGGAGCAGCCGGCCGTATCGGGCGTCTGTCGGCTCGGCCAAACGTTGGCGTTCGTGATCGACGGCGCGGCATTGACGCCGCAGTCTTCGCCGCTGGCGGCCTAATGAGGAGATCCTGATGGGACCGATTGGTTGGATCCAACGACGGATGGAATACAAGATGATTCTGCTCATCGTGTTGGTGTTGACCAGCGCGCTCTTCCTGATTTCCGTATATTTCTTACCTAAGATCGAAAAAAGCATGGTGGACACGGAGGCGCAGAAATCGGCGCTCTTGGCCTCGGCCATTCATGAAACACTGGACAAGGATATGGTGCAGTTCCGGGCGGATCTGGTTCGTCATCTGATTAGTGATCTCCAATCGCTCAACAGCGTGATCCGGCTGCAAATTGTCCGGGGGGATGCGGCCTACGTCAAACGGAACGGCGGGGAGCGGGCGTTCGCCGACAGCGCGACCCTCAACGATGTGCACGCGAGGATTACGACGCTCTTCAAAGACGAATGGATCCACAAAGAGATGACGGATGTCAACGAAGCGGATAATATCGCCAAAGAGACCGACCGGCCACAATTCCGACAGTTTTATCAAGACATGATCCAGCGGCTCACCAATCCGCAGCCGGCGCTGCCGTCGGAAGACGCCGTTCGCCGGCACGGCGCCATGGATTTTTATTACACCGACACGATCGATGGGCAGAAGGTCCTGACCTATCTGCGCCCGTTGCCAAATTTTCCACAATGTTTTCTGTGCCACGGTCAGAGCCACAAGCTGCGCGGCATCCTGATGATTACCACATCGCTTGAACCGACGTACGCCGCCCTCAGCACGACACGACGCAATCTGGCCGCCGGCGGGTTGGTGACATTGCTCGTCGTCGTCGTGTTCATCAAATTCTCGGTCGGCCGGTATGTGTTGCGGCCGTTGCATGACGCCGTCGACCGCGTCCGGGACATTGCGGAGGGTGAGGGTGATCTGACCAAGCGGCTGGTCGTCTCCTCTCGCGATGAAATCG
>JBGPUQ010000238.1:0-2182 GCA_041491185.1 Nitrospiria bacterium
GAGCGCTGCGCATCAACTCCTGCAACTTGGCAAAGGCCACCATGCTGCCCGTGAAGGTCAGGGCACCCAGCATGCATTCCAGCCCGACCGCGATCATCTTGACCGTGCCGAGCTCCGCCCCATGCCGATAAAATTCCGAGATACCCACCAGGGTCGCCGCCAGGGCCCCGAACGCGTGCGACAGGGCGGTCCGCTGCGGCATGGCGGTCATCGGCGTCCACAGAGCGATCCCCACCCCGATGGCGGAGCCGATGAGCATGCCGGCGACAATCCAGGTATAGCTGACGATCTCGTGATGCAGGAGCGTTCCCACGATGGCGAGGAACATGCCGATCTCCGCGAGGAACATCCCCCGGCGGGCGGTCCTGGGGGAATTTAAAAACTTTAATCCGAAGATGAACAGCACGGAGGCCGCAAGGTAGGCCAACTGGACGAAGACGTTCTGCATCACGCCGCTTTCTTGTCCTTTTTGAACATCTTGAGCATGCGATCGGTGATCAGGAAGCCGCCGACCACGTTGATCATCGCGGAGACCACGGCGACAAATCCCAGGATCGTGCTCACCAGATTGTAGTCGCCGCCAGCCGCCACCAGGGCGCCCACCACCGAGATTGCCGAAATGGCGTTGGTCGCCGACATCAACGGCGTGTGGAGCAGGGGCGGCACGCGCGTGATCACTTGAAACCCGATGAACGCGGCCAGCACAAACACCGTCAACAACATGATGGATGGATCCATCGTCTCTCCCTTATTTGACGGCGGCCGGCGGACGCGGCGCCAGTCCCAGTAATTCCCTGATCCGGGGATGGACCACCTCGCCGCCCTGCGTCACCAGCGTTCCCGCCACAATCTCATCGTCGGCGTTGATCTGCAGCGCGCCCTCTTTGGTGATCAGGTGGAGTAGAAAGGTGGAAATATTTTTCGCGTACATCTGGCTCGCGTGGTACGGAATGGTGGCCGAGAGGTTGACCGGCCCCATGATCGTCACGCCGTGCACCGTGATCGTCTCACCCGGCTTGGTCAGCGCGCAGTTCCCGCCGCTCTCGGCCGCAATATCGACGATCATCGAGGCCGGCTGCATCCCCTTGACCATCTCGTCGGTGATCAGCAACGGCGCGCGCTTGCCCGGCACGGTGGCGGTGCAGATGACGATGTCGCTCGCGGCCAGCGCTTTGGCCATCAACTCCCGCTGCCGGGCATAAAACGTCTCATCCATCGATTTGGCGTAGCCGCTTGTATCTTCCGTGCCGGCCGTATCAAGCGGCAACTCCAGAAAGGTCGCCCCCAGGCTGTGGACCTGCTCCTTGACAGCCGGTCGGACGTCATACGCCGTCACCACGGCGCCCAGCCGGTGGCCGGTCGCAATCGCCTGCAGGCCCGAGACACCCGCGCCGATCACGAACAGCTTCGCCGGCTTGACGGTGCCCGCGGCGGTCATCATCATCGGAAAAATCCTGGGCATCGCGTCGGCCGCCAGCAAGACCGATTTGTACCCCGCAACGGTCGCCATGGAGGAGAGCGCGTCCATACTTTGGGCCCGGGTGATCCGGGGCATCAATTCCATCGACAGCGCCGTCACTCCCCGTTCCGCGAGCGCCTGGGCGGCGCGAGGCGCCCCCAGCGGGTCCAGAAAAGCGATGACGAGCTGTCCCGGACGCATCAATGCCAGATCCGGACGACCCGCCTCCTGATTCACCCCGTAGCCGCGGACCTGCAGCAGAATGTCCGCCGAAGAGAAGAGTTCAGCCCGTTGGGTCACGATACGCGCGCCTTTTTCCTGATAGGCCGCATCCACATAACCGGTCGCCTCACCGGCTCCGCTCTCGACCAGGACCTCAAGCCCGACCTTGGCAAGCGCCGGGATCGTCGCCGGAATCAGCGCGACCCGTCGCTCATTGGGATAGCTCTCTTTCGGCACTCCGATAATCACACGCCGTCCCTCCCAAAATGCCCGCCACTATACCACACGGCCTATTGGTTAGAAAAGAGGAGTATTGGGCAAAAAGGGATTAGTGAAGCAAAGGCGGATTAAGGATTAATAGGGTGGTCTCAAGTTCCTAGCGCAACAGGGACGTTGTGAAACGCCTCGCTCGGGGTGCGCCAGTTCAGCACCTTGCGAGGCCGGCCATTCAAGAGGTCTTGGACATGCTTGATCTCGCGTCGCGACACGGTCAAGAAGTCC
>JBGPUQ010000239.1:0-2177 GCA_041491185.1 Nitrospiria bacterium
CCTGTATCTGACGTTGCCGTACCAGGCGATCAGCCGTTGGCTGTTGCACCGGGCGGAGACGGCGGCCGGGGTGCAGATCCATGCGCTGTCGGTGGAGCGGCTCTATCCGTTGGGTCTGCAATGGGACGGTCTTTCGGTGACCGAGCCGGCGGCTTCTCGGGAATGGGTGGCCTTTTCGTCGCTGAGTGTCCGTCCGGTCATCGCCTCGCTGTTTTCCCGGCGCAAGGTGGTGCTGGTGGAGGCCCGGCTGGCCGACGGCGCGATTGAGGGGCAGATCGAAATCGGATCATCCCCGCTGTCTCAGGAAGGAGCCCGGTACAAAGTGGATCTCACACAGATCAAAAACTTGAGCCTGGCCCGGTTTCAGCCGTTGATCCCGACCGTGAAGAATCTGGGCGGCACGCTCTCCGGAAACCTCAGCTACGAATGGTCGGCGGCGCAGCCGCTCTACGGCACAGGGACGATTTTTCTGGAGGCCGAAAAGGTGACGATCGGCGCAAAGACGGCGCCGCAATTCCCGATCGGAGAGATCCGGTTCGACCGTGCGACGTGCGGGGCGTCGCTGACCCAGGGGCGGGTCGCCATTTCCAACTGCACGGCTCGCGGCCCGCTGGGACAGGCATCGATCAGCGGCACGGCCCAACTGCAAATGCCGCTGCCGAGGAGCTTCATGTCGTTGCGGGCGGAATTGGCGCTGCCGGGGCTGAGTGGAAGCGGCGGCCAACCGCTGGTGGCGGCGATTTCCGGACCGCTGGGCAGTCCGCAGATCAGCATCGAAGGCGGGGTGTCGATCGGGGGCGCCGGTCAATCCGCGCCGGCGCCGGCCGTGAGCGGGGCGATCCCCGGCGGGGGCGCCACGGATAGTTCCGCCGGCGACACACCGAGGAACTAAACAGCGATGAGGAGGCGTCGATGACAAAAGCGGTGCGCATCAAGGATGTCATGTCCACCCAACTCTTGTGGGTGGGGGCCGAGGCGAATCTCCTCACCGTCAGCCAGCTCATGGCCCAGCGGGATGTGGGCAGCATTCTGGTCAAATCGGGAGAAAATTTCGTCGGCATCATCACCGAAAAGGATATCATCCGCAAAGTGGTGGCGAAGGGATTGACGGCTCAGAGCGTCACGGCGGAAATGGCGATGAGTTACCCCATCGCCTCAATCGACCAGGAGGCGTCACTGGATGAAGCGCACCGAACGATGGGCGAGCAGAATATCCGCCATCTCCTGGTGACGCACAAGGGCAAGCCCGCGGGAATGATTTCCGTGCGAAGCTGGCTGGAAAAACCGAAGTGAGGAGGAAGGCGGCGCGTGTTGATCCCGAAAAGCGGTCGCGCCGCAAGGCCGCCGGGGGGCGCAAGCCGACGGCCTCCGACCTGCCTGCCGGCCAGCAGGTGCTCCCCACACCCCGACTTCGCCTCCGTCAGGCGTTTCAGCGGAAGTTGTTGGCGTGGTATCGGCAAAACCGGCGCGACCTTCCCTGGCGCAAGACGACCGATCCGTACAAAATTCTCGTGTCGGAAATCATGCTCCAGCAGACCCAGGTCGATCGGGTCGTGCCCAAGTACCACGAGTTTTTGACGCGATACCCGACGTTTGAGGCGCTGGCCCAGGCGCCTGCGCGCGAGGTCAAGCGGGCCTGGTATCCGCTGGGCTACAACATCCGGCCGGTGCGGCTCCATTCGATCGCGCGGGAGACGGTCAATCGCTACGGCGGCAAGCTGCCGGAGGAGCCGGAAGCCTTGCAACAGTTCAAAGGGATCGGCCGCTACACGGCCGGGGCGATTGCCTCGTTTGCCTATGGGAAATCGACGCCGATTTTGGACACGAACGTGGCGCGGGTGCTGTATCGGGTGTTTATCGGGGCAGGTGAGATTAAAAAAAACAGCGCCGTCCTGTGGACGCTGGCCGAACGTCTCATCCCGACCGGCGAGGCGTATGATTTCAACCAGGGATTGATGGATTTCGGCGCCGTCGTCTGCACGGCCCGGCGGCCGGGCTGTCCGGTCTGCCCGATGAGTCGTCTGTGCAAGTCGTATCCGTTCTCCGCTCCGAGTCGAGCTCCACACAAGAGGCCCGCCGATGGCGGGTGAGCCGGCGAGCCAGGCGCCGGATGGCCCGCCGCCGATTCTCGTCGCGGCGGCGATTATCGAGCGGGAGGGGCGCTATCTGATTACCCA
>JBGPUQ010000240.1:0-2144 GCA_041491185.1 Nitrospiria bacterium
GATCCATTGATCACCGACCGACAGGGCGGCGAGAAAGCCGGTACAGGAGGCGGCCACATCGAACGCGGCGGCCCGCTCCGCGTGGAGGGCGCGTTGCACCAGGCAGGCGGTCGACGGGAAAAAATAGTCGGGAGAGGTGGTAGAGACGATAATGGCGTCCAACTCACCCGCGGTGCAGCCGGCCTGTTTGAGCGCCGATTCGGCCGCCCGGATCGCCAGATCGGAACTGGCCTGAACAGGGGCGGCCCACCGGCGGGTGCGAATCCCCGTGCGGGCCGCAATCATGGCGGGAGAGAGCCCCGTCTGAGCGGCCAATTCTTCATTCGTCACGATCCGCTCGGGCAGCGCCGAGCCGGTGCCGATGATGCTGCTCGTGAAGGGTGCCGACGGCATGGGATGGCGGTGATTATAGCCAAGCGATGACATCGTTGCAAACGTTGCAGTTGACCGGAAAATTTGATATCGTGTTCAGTAATGCATCGAATCCCATGGGTAGGGCCGTGCCTCCGGTGGTTCCCCGGGTGGTCGTTCTGCGCCGGTCGAGTTCTTCCGGCGATCGTGGTCGGCTCGGTGCTGTGCCTCGGGGGATGCAGCACCGCGGTGAAGGAGTTTTTTGGCTTCGAAGAAGCCGACTCGGCGGCCTCGGTCACCGATCTGAGCCAGTATCATGATCCGCTGGTGCTGCTGAATCGGGCCAATCAGCTCTACGAGAAGCGCAACTATCTGGAAGCGGCCATGACCTACGAACGCTTTCTCGAACTGCACGGGCTTCACCGACAGGCCGATTATGCCCAGTTTCGACTGGGCATGAGCGATCTGAAACAATATCGGAGTTCGGATCGAGACCCGGAGCCGGTGACCAAGGCGGTCAAGGCGTTTCAAACCTTCTTGACCCGCTATCCGAATAGTCTGTACGCGGCCGAGGCACGAAGCCATCTGGCGACGGCCCGCGGCTATCTGGCCGAATCCGAACTCTACGTCGGACAGTTCTACTATCGACAAGGCTCGTACCCGGCCGCCATCAGCCGGCTGGAGGGTCTGGTCAAAGAGTATCATGATCTTCCCATTGTGGCGCAGGCCCTCTACGTGCTGGGGCGGACCTACGAAGCGACCGGCCGGGTCGATCGAGCCAAAGAGATCCTGGAACAACTCATCCGCAGTTATCCCGATTCCTCGTACCACCAGCGGGCGAAAGAACAGCTCGCTCGACTCAACAATCACAGCGCGTAAATCACCTCCCTGAAGTTCCATGATGCGGTACTATCCGCTCTTTCTCGACCTCACGGCGCGGCGTGTGGTGGTCGTGGGAGGGGGGGCGGTCGCCGAACGGAAGATCCGTCAACTGTTGGCGTGTCGCGCGCGCGTTTTGGCGATCAGCCCCACATTGACGCCTCGCCTTCGCGCGTGGGTCCGCGCCGGGCGGGTGCGGTGGCAGCCCCGACGGTATCGCCGCGGTGATCTCGGCCAGGCGTGGTTCGTCGTCGCGGCCAGCAATGAGCCGGAGGCGAATGGTCGCGTCGCCCATGATGCCGAGCGGCGTGGAGTTTTGGTGAATGTCGTCGACGATCCGGCTCGGTCGTCGGCCATTGCGCCGGCTTGGTTTCGTCGCGGCGCGCTGATCGTGGCGTTTTCCACCGGCGGCCAAAGCCCGGCGCTCGCCCAGCGACTGCGGCGCCGGCTGAGCCGGGAAATCGGTCGGGATTATGCGGCCTATCTGACCGTGCTGGCGCGCGTGCGTCGGCAGCTGATCCGTCGGGTGACCGATCCGGCCATCCGGCGCAGACTCTTACACCGGTTGGTTCGGGCGGATTTACTGCCGATGGTGCGGCGTCGGGATCGGGCCGCCTTGCGTCGACGGGTCAGTCAGCTCACGGATGGATTGGCGCGGCTCCGGCCCGCGCCGCTGCGGAGCATCAATCGATTACGCAATCAGTCGCGCGACGCGACGGCGAAGACCGGCCGATAAGTAGCGGCCGCCTTCATCGCGCAGTTTGGTGAGAATTTCCCGGTAGGTGCGTTCCCCCCGCAGCACCAGATAAAACTCCTCCGTCATCTCCGGCCAGGCGCGCATGGCCAGGTACCACAGAAACGGCAGCCGGTAGGCGATGGTGGCCAGCTTGGTCGCGAGACGGAATTCCGGTCCA
>JBGPUQ010000241.1:0-2138 GCA_041491185.1 Nitrospiria bacterium
AAGACATCGGGGTTGATCTCGGCGATCTCGTCCATCACCCGGCGGCATTCTTCGGTGGTCAATTCGTGGGAGGTGTCCGCGTGGGAAAAAGCGGACATGTAACAGTGCGCGCAAAAGAGATTGCAGCGCTTGGTCAGATTCCACGAAACGGAATAGGCTCGGTAACTCATCCGGTGCCTCTGGGGCGTGAGGTGGCTGTGCGCTGGAACGTCAGAGAACGGTGAACGTCGGGGGCGCGGCGGCGCAGGACTACCGCTTCACACTCCCCATGATGTTCTTCACCAGGTCGTCCATCTGGCCCGGATTTTTCATCGCCAATTCCATCGTCTCCTTGGCCTGCTCGATGCCGGCGTTGGCCACCTCGATGGTGATGGTCGTCACCCCGGTCGCCTTCGCATGCTTTTCGATCAACGCCTTGGTGCAATCGCGCATAAACCCGGCCGGCGCGCGCTCGAGCCGCTGCTGCGCCTCCGCGGTCCAGACAAACCCCTCAACCGGCGGCGGCGTCGACGCCATCATGGCGCTCTCCACGGGTCCCGGCATCTCGAGATATTCATCGATCACCTTTCCGGCCAGATCTTTGGTAATCGTCCGCACGCCAAGTTTTCTGGCCGATTTTTCAATCTTGGCTTTGGCCCGCCGTCGGATATAGCCCGACGGCGTTTCCCGCAACCGCTCCCGCGCCTCCTTGGTCCATTCGATGGGAATATCGTCGTAGGTCGTCTCCAGCTCGAGGCCGCCCTCGGCCTTCGCCGCCGCTTCGATCATCGTCTTATCCACAAACGTGAACTGGTCGCCCGATGCGCCGCAGACCGGGCAGAGGACCGGCTTGCCGCCCTTGCCGATATAGCCGCAGCCGTCGCAGAGGTAATAGTCCAACACGTTCATCCGCTCCTGATAGCTCAGCGGCGAGCCGCCCGCCTTCACCTCGCCGGCGACCGCGCCGATCCCGCCGATCATTCCGGCCATGCCGCCTTTATTCAGATCCTGCGCAACGGCCTCGCTGGCCTGCATCGCGTTGGGATCGATCCCCTTCTCCCGCATCGTCTTGCCCATGTCGGCCATCGCCTGGATCGCCGAGGCCGGCAGCAGGTGGCCCATCGCCGCGTCGACCACCGAGTTGCTGATGATGGTGTGGCCCTTCTCCACCGCGTAGCGATAGACGGCCGATTTCGCCAGGTTCCGGGCGAACGCCGGCACCTTTTCCATCCGCTTCGTCGCCTCTTCGGTCCACGCGGTCGTATATTCGGCCGTCGTGATATAGGAAGGGACGTGTTTGTGGCTGGAGAGCAGGACGTGGCAGGGCGCCATCCGCATCAGATTTTCGCTGTTGCTCCCGATATCCATCTCGTCATCGCTGTGGACGCCGATCCGGCCCATGATCAAGAGCCAGGGTTGCACCTTTTTCGCGTACTGCAGCACCTTTTCAAACGGTTTGCCATCCAGGAGCGTGGTTTTGAGATCCACCCCCTCTTCCTTCGCCACCTCCCGGCCGATATCGAGCTGCGCCTGATAGATCTTGGCCAGGCCGCTGTCGATCACCTCTTCGTGGAGCTTTTCCTGCTCCTTGAACCGGAAGGTTTTCCCCGCCTCGTCGGACAGCACGCCGGCGATGCTGTTGAACATGGCATAGTGGAGATAGGGATCGAAGGCCGAAACGGCTTCGATCGGCATCCCGAACGCTTTCGACAACGCGATCGCCGTCTTCAGCCCGCCGTAGCTCTGCGCGCTGCCGTCAATCGCCACGACGATCCGGTTACCGTTCACCTCCGTGCTCGGCGGCGGGATCGGCTTCAAGCTCTTGATCACCAGCAGATCGGAGGAGCGAATCCGTCGGGCGACCCGTTCGGTCACGCTGCCGATCAGGCTGCTGCCCACCGCGCCCACGCCCAGCGCCCCCATGATCACCAGGTCGTATTGGTGCTGGGTGATGTCGTCGACCAGAACCTTGAAATTCTTCCCCTCCAGCGAGCGGCGGACCAGCGGCACATTGGCGCCGTCGCACTTTCGCCCCACGACATCCAGATACGAATCGGTAATCAGCTCCAGGCCGCGGGTGATCAGGGAATCGTGAATTTTGCGCTGTTTTTCCAGCTCCTGTTCGTCATGATATTCCTCGGGCAGCCCCGCTTCCATCT
>JBGPUQ010000242.1:0-2118 GCA_041491185.1 Nitrospiria bacterium
ACATTGGAGATCCACAGCTCCTGCCCCCGCGTGGCTTCGATATAGACATAGGACCCGAAGGGAATCCCGATCCGGACCGAACTGTATTCGGCGAGAAACGCCAGCAGCCACGTCAGCCCGGTGAAGAGCAGAGTCCGCTGCCATCCGATGCTTCGGCCAGCCGCGAACAGAAAAAGCGCGAGAAACGCGAAGACATAGGGACGCAGCAGGATGGTGGAGAAAAACAGTTGGAAGAATTCCATAAAGCTTTAATGAGTGGGGTCAAGGGTCAGTGGGCATGGGTCAAGAAAAAATGACGGTTGTCCTTGACCCTAGACCCTTGCCCCTTGACCCTGGTTTTTACGCGGTCATCGCCTGCTTGGCCAGCTTCATCCCCATTTCCCAGATCGCGCCGGGGAATCGCTCCGCGTCTTTGAGGACCAATGCCAGCGCATCGACAAACCGGTCGATCTCCGCCTCGCTGATCGTCAACGGCGGAATCAGCTTGATCACCTCCGTATTGGCGCCGGCCACCTCGGTCAAGATCCGGTGCTTGCTGAACAGCGGCATGACAATCATCTGGGCAAAGAGTCCCGATCGCACGGCGTGCACCGCCTTCCACCCCATCCGCAGCTTCAACGACCGCGGCTCTCCGAATTCGATGGCAATCATCAACCCCCGGCCCCGCACCTCCTGAATGAGTTCGGATTGCTCTTTCAGCTTCGCGAGCTTCTCCAGTAGCAGCGCACCCATCCGGGCCGACCGCTCGACCAACCGTTCCGCATCGATGACATGCAACGTAGCCAGGCCGGCCGCCATCGCCAGATTATTCTCGCTGAAGGTGGACGAATTGATCACGCAGCGCTCCATTCGATCGTAGACTTTGCAAAAAATGTCCCGTCGGGTGACCACCGCGCCCACCGGCACCAACCCGCCGCTCAGCGATTTGGAGACCAGCAGCATGTCGGGCACCACCCCCCAATGCTCGCAGGCAAAGAGCTTGCCGGTCCGTCCCAGACCGGTCTGGATCTCATCAAGAATCAACAACGCGCCGTACCGCGCACACAGTCGCTTCGCTTCGGGCAGATAGCGTTCGTCCGGAATGATGACACCGCCGCCTTGAATCGACTCGGTGATAAACGCGGCCACATCGCCCGCCGCCAACTCCCGCTCCAACGCCGCCAGGTCATTAAACGGCACCGACTGGCATCCCGGCAACAGCGGTCCGAATCCCTCGCGAAAGTAGTCGGAGCCCATCACCGACAGCGAACCGTAGGTCAACCCGTGGTAGCCGTTTTGACAATAGAGGATGCGGGGCCGCTTGGTGGCATACCGCGCAAACTTCAACGCCGCTTCGGTCGTTTCCGTCCCCGAGTTCGTATAGTGGACGGTATCCAACCCCGGCGGGGCATGCGCGACCAGCGCCTCGGCCAGAAGACCGCTCAAGAGCGGCGCATCCATCTGCACCAGATTCGGCAGATTGAGCTTCAGGAGATCCGAGATCGCCCGAACCGCCGTCGGATGATTGCGTCCGATGTTAAACACGCCCCAGCCGCTGAGCATGTCCAGATATTCGTGGCCGTCGGCATCGAACAACGAGCAGCCCTGGGCGCGGGTATAGACCTTGTCAAACCCGATGGTCTTGAGCACCCGCGCCATCTGCAGATTCACGTACCGGTCGTACAGCGCGTAATTGTCGCCGGTACGCGAACGAATCAGCTCGCCGAGATCAAATCCCATCGACGATTCCCGTTCCCCCATCAGCTCCGCCGGGCCGCCACATAGTCCGCCAATGCCCGGAGCGGATCGGCCGATTCGCCGAACGGTGTCAAGGCCGCCAGGGCCTGCTCAATGGTCCGCGTCAGTTTTTTCTTCGACGCCTCCACACCCAGGACGGCCGGATAGGTGGCCTTCCCCTTGGCCTGATCGCTCTTGACCGACTTGCCCATCTCCGCCGTCGTCCCTTCCACATCCAAAATATCGTCCATGATCTGGAACGCGAGGCCGATCTGCTCGCCATACCGGCTCAGCGCATCGAGCGCGCGGGCATTGGCGCCGCCGATCAGCGCCCCGACCCGGACCGACGCGCGGATCAACGCCCCCGTCTTGCACCGATGGATCCGCTCCAGCCATTGCTCA
>JBGPUQ010000243.1:0-2103 GCA_041491185.1 Nitrospiria bacterium
CAGCTCCGGGACGCGGATGTCATACAACCCGCCGCCAAAATTGCTGAGTCGCCCGCCCGCCTCCTCAAGAATCAGACTGCCCGCGGCGGTATCCCATGGCGCGAGGTTGAGCTCCCAAAAACCATCCAGACGGCTGTCGGCGACATAGCAGAGATCCAACGCCGCCGCGCCGGTCCGTCGCACACCCCGGCAACGCGTGCTGAAACGATAAAAATGGCCGAAGTTCTGCCGCGGGCCAGACCGCACATCGTAGGCAAAGCCGGTCACCAGCAGACTCTGACCGAGTTTCTCGGTCGATGAGACCCGGAGCCGACGGCGGTTGCAGAAGGCGCCCTTTCCCCGGATGGCGCTGAAGAGCTCCCGGCGAACCGGGTCATAAACAACCCCCACCATCATCCGCCCCTCCACTTCCAGTCCGATCGACACACAGTAAAACGGAAAGCCGTGGGCAAAATTGGTCGTCCCATCGAGCGGGTCGATGAACCAGATCGGTTCGCGGCTCGTGGCATCGGCCGGCCCGGCCCCGCTCCCCTCTTCCGCCACGATCCGGTGGTCAGGATAGGCGTCCCGGATCAATTCCACAATCATCTGCTCGGCACGCTGGTCCGCCTCGGTGACCAAATTGGCCTCACCTTTATATTGGATCCTCAGTTCGTGGCCGCGATAATCGGTCAACAGCCGGCCCGCCCGTTTGGCGGCGGAGACGGCGAGGCGGTGATAGATCGTCAGGGGCAAGCGGGCCATGGCTATAGCATACAAAGCCTCGACCTGCAAAGACAAGCCAGCAGACCAGTTGACAGAGCATCCACCTCGATGAACATAATGGTCTTGTGGACCACCTGGGGCTACTGCTGTTCACGACGTTTCTCTATGGCCTTCGTCATGGAATCGACTGGGACCACATCGCCGCCATCACGGACATCACCGGCACGGCCCAGCCCGCCGCGCACGGGGAGTGGCGCGTGCTGTTCCTGTCCACCATGTACGTGCTGGGGCATGCCGCCATGGTGGTGGCGCTCGGCTCGGCGGCGCTGCTCGCCCATACCCTCCTCCCCGCCTGGGTGGATCCCATCCTCGAACGGGTCGTGGGGGCAACGCTGCTGCTTCTGGCCGCGTGGGTCTTTTATTCCCTGGTGCAGTATCTGCGCGGCCGGGCCGAATTCCGGTTGCGCAGCCGCTGGATGCTGCTCTTCTCCGGAATCGCGCATCTCTGGCACCGGCTGCATGAGCGGCTGGAGGGGCGCGCACACGAGCATCAGCACCGGTTGATGCGATACGGTCCGCTGTCCGCCTTTATCGTCGGGGTCATTCACGGCATCGGGGCGGAGACCGGATCGCAAGTTCTGCTCATCGCCGCCGTCGGCGGCGTGGGCGGGCCCGAACGGGGACTGCTGCTCATGGGGAGCTTCGTCGCGGGCCTCGTCCTCAGCAACAGCCTGATCGCCGTCGTCACCGCCACCGGATTCCTCGGGGCGCAAAGCCATCGCGGCGTCTATGTGACGGTTGGATTGGCGACCGGTCTCTTCAGCCTGGTGGTCGGCCTCTATTTCCTGACGGGACGGGCGGAGACGTTGCCTGATTTGCCGGGGCTGCTCGGCATCTTCACCGGCGGGGTTTCGCCGCCCCACTCACCTTGACTTGTTTTGCAGACTGCGGCATGATCCTCAGCGGCTGATGGAAACCATTCGAGTCCACTACGAGATCGAGGCGACAGACGTCAAACGAGCGGCGCAGCTCGTGGCCCGCGAGCAGAGCCTCGGCGTGCGGGTGACCCAATATGAGCATCGTCGGGTCAAAGCGATGGAAGCCGCCGTCACGACGATCCGCCGAAGCAAAACCCGGGGGCGCGTCACGATCGACGTCGTCTCGGAGCCGATCCAATCGGCCTACGGTCTGATCCTCTCGATCGCCGGCGAGATCTCCTGTCTCAACGCGCTGCGATCGATTCAACTCGTCGATTTCGAACTGCCCCCGCGCCTCGCCCGAACGCTGGGCGGCCCTCGCTGGGGGGCTCAGGGCGTACGGCGCCAGCTCGGGATCAGGGACCGTCCCATTTTCATCTCGGTCGTCAAACCGTCGCAGGGACTCTCCCCCAAGGAATTC
>JBGPUQ010000244.1:0-2088 GCA_041491185.1 Nitrospiria bacterium
ACGGCCAGCGCCATCGCAATCCGATGATCGCCATGGCTCTGACAGACCGCCCCGCGCAACCGCCGGCCGCTCTGCCCGCTGATCCGGATCCCGTCGGCCAGCTCCTCAACCGCCACCCCAAATTTTCGAAGCTCCGCCGCCATCACCGCAATCCGATCACTCTCCTTGAGTCGCAGCTCCTCGGCATTGCGCACGACGGTCTCGCCGTCGGCCACCGCCGCGGCCACGCACAGGATCGGAAATTCATCGATCATCGCCGGCAGCCGATCGCCGCCGATGGCGACACCGCGAAGCGAGGCCGGACGCACAATCAGATCGGCCACCGGCTCGCCCGACAGCTCCCGCCGGCGCTCGACAGTGATCTTCGCCCCCATCTCTCCGAGCAGATCGAGCAGGCCGGTGCGCGTCGGATTGACGCCGACCGCCGGCAGCCGCACCTCGGCGGCCTTGACGATCGTTGCCGCCACGATCACAAACGCGGCCGATGACAGATCGGCGGGAATATGAATTTCCGCGCCGCGAAGCCGCTGCCCGCCCGTCATGCCAATGCGGCTCGGTTGTCCGTCGACGCCACCATCCACCGTCACCACCGCGCCGAATTGAGGGAGCAACCGTTCGGTATGATCCCGCGAGCGGATTGGTTCCGTGACGTGCGTGGTGCCATCGGCGAAGAGGCCGGCCAGGAGCAGGGCCGATTTGAGCTGGGCGCTTGCGACCGGCAACTCGGCATCGATCGCCTGCAGCGGGCGTCGCCCCCGCACGACCACCGGCGCCCGCTCGCCGCCGCCCCAACCATAGATCTCGGCGCCCATTCGCCGGAGCGGTTCGATCACCCGCCGCATGGGCCGGCGCCGGAGCGAGACGTCGCCCGTGAGAATCGAAATAAACGGCTGCCCCGCCAGGAGTCCGGTCAGCAACCGAAGGCTGGTGCCCGAGTTGCCCAGATCGAGCAGGTGATCGGCTTCCCGCAGGGCCGTCGGCCCCCCGCCGCTGATCCGCAGCAGGGGGATCGGCGTCGCCTCCCGCTTGACCGGAAGCCCCAACGCTTCCACCGCCGCCAGCGTGCGCAGACAATCGTCGGCGGGCAGGTAGTGATGAATCGTGGTCGGCCCCTCGGCGACGGCCGCCAGGAGGATCGCCCGGTGCGTGATCGACTTATCGCCGGGAATCGTCGCCTCGCCCTGCAGCCGGCCCGCGGGCCGTACGATGAGCCGGCTCATCCGCGCCACATCCGTGCCATCTCTCGTGGTCGCCCGACGGACATCACGATGAGTGCAGATGCTCCTTCACCCGGCGGGCCCGGCCGAATTCCCCTTCGAGCGAGGCGCCGTCGCCCGACTCGATCATGCCGCGAAGCCGGTCGAGGGCCGTCTGGTAGTGCGTCAACGCCTCCAGAATGGCGGCACGATTTTCCAGACAGATGTCCCGCCACATTTCTGGAGAGCTGGCGGCGATCCGGGTGAAATCCCGAAAGCCGCCGGCCGAGAAGCCCAGCAATCCGGGATGCTCCCGGGCCGTCTCCATCGCACAATTCACCAGGGCGTAGGCAACCAGATGGGGCAGATGGCTGACGACCGCCAGGTAGCGGTCATGCTCGACAGGGTCGAGCGTCGTCACCATCGAGCCCACCCCCTCCCACAACCGGGTGAGGCGCGCGGCCACCTCCGGGCGGCTTTTCGCCCCCGGCGTCAAGAGACACCGGCTCCCTTCAAAGAGCGTCGGTGAAGCGGCCTCGATGCCCGATTGTTCCCGCCCGGCCAGCGGATGGGCGGAGAGATAGGCGACATGGGGCGGCAGCAGCGCTTCGATCCGCCCGATTAGTGATCCCTTCACGCTGCCGACATCGGTCAAGAGGCTGCCCGGAGCAAACGACGAGGCGCATCCCGCCACGATCGATTCGAAGCTCCCCACCGGCGTCGCCAGCACGATCAGATCGGCGCCTTTGACCGCGTCGGCCGCCGTGCTTGTGTAGCGGTCGATCGCGCCCCGTTCCACCGCCCGCCGCAGTGATGCCGCATCGCGCCCGCTTCCGACGATCTCGCCGACCAGCCGCCGACGCTTCGCCGCCAGTCCCAGCGACCCGCCGAT
>JBGPUQ010000245.1:0-2087 GCA_041491185.1 Nitrospiria bacterium
ACGGCGGCCCACCGCTCATGCTTCGCCTGCTCGAACCGCTCCATTATATAGGGGACGCCCCGGGGGGCCGTCATCCTCGCCACGGTCAGGTGTGGAGTGACGGGCCGCGTGTCGGCCGGCCACCCCAACGGCACGAGGGCGGTCTCGATGTCAAGCGCCAACCCGACGAATGCAGCCTTCCCCTCGTTTTCTTCCATCCCGATCCAGACAACGCGCGGCCGCTCCGGAGAGGGAAAGAGGCCGAACCCCATTAACTGCACCGTGAACGCATGATGCCCAGCCACCACATCGGGAAGAACCCGGAGGATCGGATCAAGCGCCTCCGGCTCGACCGCGCCCAAAAACTTCAGGGTCAGATGCCAGCTCTCCGGACGACTCCACCGCGCGACGACACCGGCCGACCGGCAGTCGGATTGCAGTTTCCGCAACGGCTCGCCCAGCTGTGTTTTGACCTCCGTCGGCAATTCAACAGCCAGAAAGGCGCGCACCGCGGCGGTCTGATCAGATCGGGGGAAGAATCCAGCTCTCCCCCCGATCCCCCCATCGGAGTTACGCTCCATACACGCTGCGTATGGCGATGGGGATTCTCAAGGGGAGAAGCGCCTCTCCCCAATCAGATCGGGGGAAGAATCCAGCTCTCCCCCCGATCCCCCCATCGGATGTACGCAGAAAACCGTCCGCGATGGGGGGTTGTCAGGGGGGAGAAGAGCATCTCCCCCCTGACTCCAATGAACCAGCGGAAAGACCCTCATGGCGTCAGCTTCAGCAGATGGCGACGGAGCAAATCCAGCGCCGCCTGCGCGAAGAGTGCCTTGAGTGCCGCGCGATCGCCGTGAAACTGATGAAAACGCGTCGTCACCGTCGTGCCGTCGGAGACCGCCAGGTGCACCAATCCCACGGGTTTTTCGACCGATCCGCCGGTCGGCCCCGCAATCCCGGTCACCGAAAGCCCCAGCGACGCGCCGCTGGTCCGCCGCACGCCGTCCGCCATGGCCCACGCTGTCTGAGCGCTCACCGCCCCATACTCTTCGATCAACGCCTTCTCCACACCCAACCGATCACACTTGGCGGCGTTGCTGTAACAGACAATCCCCCGCTCGAAATAGGCCGAACTCCCGGGGACATTGGTCAGGCGATCGGAGACCAGCCCCCCCGTGCACGATTCGGCCACCGCCAGTGTGAGCCCGCGATCCCGCAGCAGCTGCCCAACGACGGCCTCCAGCGACTCGTCGTCCGCCCCGTAGACGGCATCACCCAACCGTTCCCGGATCTCCCGCTCCAGGCCGACGGCGTCATCCAGCAGCCAGACCTCGACGCCCGTCGGCTGGGCGACCAGCCCGATGCGGCCGAGCCGCCGGGCAAACAATGGCCGCAACCGATCGTTGACGACGGCCTCGCTCACCCCGCTGCAGCGCAACACCCGCAGCCGCGGCAGCGGACGAAGCCCGAACCGCGCCTGCAACAATCCCATCACCACCTCTTCAAACATCTGCCGCATTTCATGCGGCACGCCGGGCAACGCCGCCAACCAGTAGCTTTGGCCGCTGAGTTGAATGCCCGGCGCCGTGCCCAACCGGTTTTCAATCAATTGCGCGCGGGACAACAGCAAGGCCTGCCGGTCGATCGACGGCGGCATCGGTTCGCTGCGCTGGCTATAGCGCGCCCGGATATGGGTGCGCAGCTCCTCGTTGAGCACCAACCGCCGGCGCGTCACCTTCGCCAGCACTTTCTTGGTCAGATCATCCTCGGTCGACCCGAGCCCTCCCGTCATGATCACCACGGCGGAGCGGCCGATCGCCCGCTCGATCGTTTCGGCCAGCGTCGTTTCATCATCGCCGACCGACGTCATGAATCGAACCGCGATCCCCAGCCGGGTCAGCGCGCGCGCCAGGTAGGCGCTGTTGCGCTCCGCCACATGGCCGATCAGCAGTTCGGTGCCGACGGAGATGATTTCGGCCGAGACGATCCGGAGTGTCACGGGAGCAGGACCAGGAGAAGGCGCACGGACAGGTTGGCCGCCACGCCCGCCGCCAGATCGTCGCCCATGATACCCCAGCCGCCGGGCCATCGGCGCTCGATCCATGAGA
>JBGPUQ010000246.1:0-2067 GCA_041491185.1 Nitrospiria bacterium
AGACACCGATGGTGCGGTTCATGGTCGACTCGATCACCAGACGGACTGGTGCGGAGCCGGCACATCGAACCGATGAATGGAGGATGGGGTTAAATCAGGAGGGAATGCGTGAAGAGATAGAGATCAACCGTACGGTCAGGCGGGGCAAGGGTATCTGCTTTGGTTGAGAACAGATCAGGAATCAGGTGAGAGACAGGTAATTCGTGTATTGCGCATAACCCGGTATTCGGAAGGTCTTTAAGCTCAATTCTCACAACGGACGTCGACGGCCCGGCCATCGCCTGGTGTTGGCTGATAGCGGCACGACTCTGCTCACAGGCCTGTTGCGCCGCCTGTGGCGTCGTGTCCACCCGGCAGCGCTGAGAGCAGCAGGCCATGGGTCGGCCCCCGATCATCTCCGTCAGTGAAGGAAAGAGACAGGCAAACGCTTGATCGCCGAGGAGCACGATCAGTGTGGAAGAGGCCAGCAGATATGTCAGTCGAGATCTAACAAACTTGTTCATCATATGAGCGGTCCCGCGTCCATACCAGTAATGATTACCAGTAATTTAGGATGGAGTCAAGTTCTCTTGCTCTGACGGTTTCTTCTTTTGTCGACAAGATCGTGCCGGCAGCGCGAAGACGCTCCCCCACATCCCTCTTGTTTGATCACGGTCTTTGCTCGCTGGCAGCATCGATTGCGGCGCACGGGAGGGTTTCGTTATAATGGGGCCGCCTATGACTGATCTTCCGTCGACACCCGCTCCAGCCGCATCCCCGCCGGGATGGTGGGGACGGCGCACGCTGCTGGCCAAGTTGTTGCTGATCAGCCTGGGGCTGCTGCTCATTTCCGGCTATCTCGTGGCGCGGGATGTGAGCCGGCCGGCGCCGGATTTTGACGGCGCCACCGCCTGGATCAATTCCAAACCGTTGCGATTTGATGCCGATCTCGCCGGCAAGGTGGTGCTGGTCGATTTTTGGACCCTGAGCTGCATCAACTGCATTCGGACCTTCCCCTACCTCAAAGCCTGGGATGAGAAATATCGCAGCCAGGGGCTGGTCATCATCGGCGTGCACACGCCGGAGTTCGCCTTCGAGCAGACGTCCGAGCGCGTGGAGCAGGCCGTCGCCGACTTCGGGATTCGCTATCCCGTCGCCGTGGACAATCACCGGAATATCTGGGATGCCTATGCCAACCATTGGTGGCCGCACAAATATCTGATCGACAGCCACCGAAGAATCCGAAACGAGTGGATCGGCGAAGGCTCGTATGAAGATACCGAAAAGGCGATCCAGCGCGTGCTGGCCGAAGAGCGGGGAATCCCCATGACACGCGGGCCCATCCAGATCTCGGCCGAGCCGGTCGATGTGGCAAAAATTCGCACCCCGGAAATTTATTTCGGCCACGGCTTCTCTTCCGATTTTGGCGGCTTCGCCCTGGGAAACCAGCCGGCCGGTCAGATTTTTGATACGGCGGTCGCCTATACGCTCCCGGAACCGGCGCAGATGGAAGAGAATCATTTCTACTTGGGTGGCACGTGGACGCTCCAGGATGAAAACGCGGTGCTGACGGAAAACGACGGGGAGATCGTCCTCAACTACGAGGCCAAATCGGTCAACCTGGTGGCGGCCCACGCGAACCGGCCCGTCACCGTCTATATTCTCAGGGACGGACATCCGCTGGAGTCATCGATCGCCGGCGCCGATATTCAGTACGACCGCGCCGGCCGCAGCTATGTGGCGGTCGATCGGGGGCGGATGTACCGGCTCATCACGGATCCGGGCGGCTACGGTCGGCACCGCGTCCAGCTCCAGATACGGGAGAAGGGATTTGAGGTCTATACGTTGACCTTCGGATGAGCGCCAGCTCCACGAAAGGCCAGATCCGCGAAAGGAATGATGTGATGACGGGAACACGAATCATCTCTGCGATGATGATGGGCCTCCTCCTGTTGCCAATCGCAGGGGGACTGACGGCCGCGTCGGCCGCCCCCCTCTTTGAGACTCAGGACGATCGGGCCGCGCAGGACGATCTGCGACGGCTTGGAAACGCCGAGCAACGCTACTGGACCGACCACGGCACCTACA
>JBGPUQ010000247.1:0-2066 GCA_041491185.1 Nitrospiria bacterium
AGGCTATCCGCCGGCCTACCCCCGATCGCTCGAAGTAGAACGGATCAAGCGGGAAGGGTTGGGGCTTGATTTCGACAACATTCATGAGCGGGGTGTGCTGGCATTAACGGAGGATGACTTCTATCGGCTCAAGACGTACGGTGTTTGCAGCCAGAAACATCCCGGCTACTTTATGGTCAGGATTCGGATTCCCGGCGGCCGGGTGACGGCCCGTCAACTTGCCACACTGGCCGACCTGGCCGACACGCACAGCCGTGGATCGGGCCATCTGACGACCCGGCAGGATCTGGAACTTCACTGGGTTCGACTGGAGGAGGTCCTGACGATCTGGGAACGGCTCGAGGCGGTCGGTCTCTCCACCCGGTCGGCCTGCGGCCACACGATGCGCAACGTGATGGCCTGCCCCCACGGAGCGATCAGCCCCACGGCCCTCATCGACGCCGGAGCGTGGGCCTCGGCGATCTCCGACTATTTTGTGAAACGTTCCGATCTGATCAATCCGGCCATGCCCAACCGGATAAACATCTATTTCGCCGGCTGCGCCGACTGCGCGACGCACGCGCAGATCAATGATATTGGATTTGCAGCCGTCAAACGGCCGGGCTCACAGCTTGGGGAGGGGACAGATTTGAAATCTGTCCCCATCCATCCCGATATCGGGTTTGAATTATGGGTGGGCGGCAGCCTCGGCGCGCATCCGATGCTCGGATTTCAGCTCAAGTCATTTCTCAGGCCGGAGGAGGTGCTCCCCGCCTGTCAGGCGATCTTTGAACTTCACACCCAATATGGCAACCGAAACAAGGCCAAGTCGAGGTTGAAATGGCTGATCGATCAGTGGGGGATCGAAAAGTTTTCCATGATCTTTGACCAGCGCTTTGAGGCCAAACGAACATTGCCGGAGAATCGGGCCTTTCGGCTTCCCTCGGCCGCCGATGGGGCGCCGCGCCCGTTTCCGGTCAAACGACTCCGCGCGGCGGTGATGCAGCCGTTGACCGGTGCGCTGCCTCCGGGCTGTTTTCCCCAGCGGCAGCCCGGCTATGTCCGGGTTTCGGTCGAGGTCCCCCTCGGAGAGATTCGAGCGGAGCAACTGACCGCCCTGGCCCGGGTCGCGCAACGTTATGGAAATAGGGAGGTTCATTTCACGCAGGATCAGGATGTGGAACTGCACTGGGTCGAAGCCCGACGGGCCCGACGTGCGGCCCGGTTGCTTGAGCGCACGGGACTGTCGCTGAAAGGGCAACGAACCGATCTTCGGGTGGTTGCCTGTCCGGGAACGGAGTTTTGCGTGCTGGCGGTGACGAACGCGCAGGGGGCGGCCAGGGAGTTGCTGAAAACCGTACGACCACGCAGACCTGAAGTTGCGACATTGCTGCGTGGTGTTTCAATCGCCGTTTCCGGCTGCCCCAATAGCTGCGCCAAGCATCAGATCGCCGACATCGGACTGGCCGGCACGATGACGACGCTCGGCGAAGATCGACGCTATTCCTATTTACTCTATCTCGGCGGGCGGATTGACGGCGCCGTCCGGCTCGGCGAGGTGGCGCGTAAAGGGATCACGGAAGAGATGGTGGCGCCGACGGTGGAGGCGTTGTTGGAGGTGGCGGCTGGGCTGAGGGTGCCGGGCGAGTCCTTCCAGCAGGTGGTCGATCGGGTCGGGATCCGCCGAATCGGCGAACTCCTGGGAGAGCGGCTGGCGCCATGCTTACCTGATGCCACGGAGAAGGTGTCGATGACGTTGGAGCTGGAGGAGGTGGAGGCGTGCAAATGATCCAAGCCATTGTCCGGCCGGAAAAGGCGCAGGAGGTGATTACCAACCTGAGCAAGGCGGGCATCCATGCGTTGACCCATCTCGATGTGGCCGGACGGGGACGACAGAAAGGGATTCAAGTGGGAGCGGTCCGATACGAAGAGCTGGCCAAGGTCTGGCTCATGGTCGTGGTCGATGATGGAGACGCCGACCGGGCGATGGAGACGATCAAGATCGCCGCGCGGACCGGCAATCCCGGCGACGGCAAATTGTTTCTCTCTTCTCTTGAAGAGGTTCGCACGATTCGAACCGGAGAAAT
>JBGPUQ010000248.1:0-2060 GCA_041491185.1 Nitrospiria bacterium
CCGTTCTCCCTTGAGTTTCCCCGATCGGCTCCGTACAATAGCACGGCTTTTCAGTCGAAACGGTCTCCGCATCTTCATCGGCGGGGGCCAGTGGAGTCGGTCGTGAACATTCTGGTCTTCGGCCATCAGACGATCGGGTGTACCTGTGTGCAAGTCCTGCTGGACGTCCCGCACACCGTCGTCGGCATCGTGACCGAGCCGGAGGATCCCGCAGCGGCCGGCTGGTTCGACTCACTCGAATCACTGGCCAAAGCCCGGCACCTGCCGCTCTTCACACCGGAGAAGGTCAACAGCCAGGAGTTTCTCGCCACCGTTCACTCGCTCCAACCCGATCTCATCCTCTCGTGTGATTACCCGCAACATCTGGAACCGCCGTTGCTGACTCTGGCGCCCCGCGGCGCCTTCAATCTCTATGCAACGCTGCTGCCGCGGTATCGCGGCCACACCCCCCACATCTGGGCCGTCATGCATGGTGAGACGACGACCGGGGTCACGCTCCACGACATGTCGCCCGGCTCTGACGGCGACATCATCGCGCAGCAAACCGTGCCGATCCTGTGGACCGATCACTCCTACGACGTCTATCGCAAGCAGGCTGAAGCGGCCGCCGCACTGCTGCGCCGCGTCCTGCCGGAACTCCTGGAAAGCCGGGCGCCACGGACACCGATCGGGACCGACCCCACGGCGCCATTCGGCCGCCTTCAGATCGCCGCCTGCGCGATCGATTGGAACCGATCCGGGCTGGAACTCTATCACCTGATTCGCGCGGTCTCGCATCCCTACCCGGGCGCGTCTGCCGGTTTTCGCGGCCGGCGATGCACCATCTGGAGCGCGGAGGTTCGACCAGCCCCGCTCACCGGCCATGTGCCGGCGCCGGGCTCTCTCATCAAGCTCGTCCCGTTTTATCTTGCCACGGGTAACGGTCTCGTGATTCCCCGTCAACTGCAACTGGAGGGGGAACCGGAGCTCGATGCCGGCGCCTTCATTGACCGCTATCATGTCACCGTTGGGGAACGATTCACCGCGTGGCCCGACTAGGCCGGTCGGGGCGAGCACGATGCTCCCCCGCTCCGGCGTGGTCACCCGCCGACTCGACGCACCGTCAGGCGTCGGCCCGGAGCCGGCTTGCCCCCATCATTCGCCCCACCATTCGCCCCACTACTTGGAGGATGTCTCATGACGATTGATCGCTGGTTGCTCATCGGCCTCGCGGGCCAGGGGCTTTTCTTTATGCGCTTCGTCGTCCAATGGATCGTGTCGGAGCGGCGGAAAGAGAGCGTGATCCCCATCCAATTCTGGTATTGGAGTATCGGCGGCAGCCTCGTGCTGCTGGTCTATGCCGTTCACCAGCGGGATCCGGTCTTTATCCTCGGCCAGTCGCTGGGCAGCGTCATCTATGTGCGAAACCTCATGCTGATCGCTCAACACGGCGCCAATCGGCCGTCATCGCAATGACCCCGACGCCCTCCGACCCATCGACCCCGGCCGGGATGCCGTCGGTCCATCGATGGCTGCTCCTGACCCTCTCGCTCATCCTCCTGATCCTGGGCTTCCTGCCTCGGGAGCTTTGGGGCACGGATGAATCCATCCTCGGCACGATCGTGCGCGAAATGGTCGTCGATGGTCAGTGGCTGGTTCCCCATCTCAACCAGGTGGTCTATCCCGACAAACCGCCGCTCTATTATTGGCTTGCCGCACTCCCCTCGCTGGCGTCCGGCACGCTCACGCCGTTGTGGTTGCGACTCCCCGCCACGCTCGCCGCGATTGGCTGTCTCTGGGTCACCTATCGGCTGGGCGCGCTGCTGCTGGGATCATCCGGCGGAATGCTGGCGGCCGTGATCCTCGCCACCAGCCCGCTCTTTGTCATCAGCGCGCAAATCGCCAGGATGGATATGGTGATCACCTTCTTGACCACGGCAATCCTCTACTGTTTTGCCCGCGGCATGCAGGGGTCCGCAACCGCCCGTCGATGGTGGTATCTGTCGATCTACCCGCTGGCCGGACTGGCCTTTTTGACGAAGGGGCTGATCGGCCCGGCCATACCCGCCTTTGTGATCGGC
>JBGPUQ010000249.1:0-2034 GCA_041491185.1 Nitrospiria bacterium
GCGATCGCCACCGACATGCTCGTCGAGATCGAGCGGGAGGGGCTGGCGGAGGTGATTCCAACCGCGCGGGCCACCCGGCTCACCATGAACCGCGAAGGCATCCGGCGGCTGGCGGCCGAAGAGCTGAAACTGCCCACCTCGCGCTACGGATTTGCCGAGTCCCTGGATGAGCTGCGGGGCGTCATCGATCACGGCATCGGCTATCCCTGCGTGATCAAACCGGTGATGTCGTCATCCGGCAAAGGACAATCGGTCGTGCAGGCGCCCGGTGAACTCGAACCGGCCTGGGACTACGCAATCCGCGGCAGCCGCGTCAACCAGGACAAGGTGATCGTCGAGGAGTTGATCCGATTCGAGTATGAGATCACCCAGCTGACGGTGCGCGCGATCGGCGAGAGTGGAGCCGTGGAGACGTTCTTTTGCGAACCGGTCGGCCACATCCAGATCAAGGGCGATTACGTGGAAAGCTGGCAGCCGCAGCCGATGAGCGAGCTGGCCCGCCGGCGCGCCCGAGAGATTGCGGGACTGGTCACCGGCAATCTCGGCGGCCGGGGGATTTTCGGCGTCGAGTTGTTCGTCAAGGGCGACCAGGTCTGGTTCAGCGAAGTCAGTCCCCGCCCCCACGACACCGGCCTGGTGACGCTGGTCAGCCAGGCGCAGAGTGAATTCGAGTTGCACGCCCGGGCGATTCTTGGATTGCCCGTCGATGTTTCCCTCCGAAACGCCGGCGCCAGCGCCGTGATCTACGGCGGGCTGGAAGAGAAAGGGATTGCCTTCGAGGGAGTGGACGACGCGCTGCGCGTGCCGCAATCGGATCTGCGGCTCTTCGGCAAGCCGGAATCGCATCTGAAGCGCCGGATGGGCGTGGCGCTGGCCGCCGGACGCGATATCACCGAAGCCCGCGAGCGCGCCCAGCGTGTGGCCCACCGGGTCACGCCGGTCGCCTCATAATCAACACTGGGGATCAGCGATCTTCCCCGGGTCATCCCCTCATGCCATCCCACGGCAACATTGTCATTCTCCTGCACGGAATTCTCAATCGGCCGTTCCTCATGAAACGAATCGAATGGGGACTCGAACAGCAGGGTTATCGCGTGATCAACTGGGGTTATCCCAGCCGGAGCCGGATGATCGAAGAACATGCGGCGCAACTGGACACGCTGGTGAGGGGGATCGATGCCAGCCCCCCCATCCATTTCGTCGGCTTCAGTCTGGGCGGCATCGTCATCCGATATTACCTGACCCATTACAACTCGCCGCGCGCGGGGCGCCTGGTGATGATCGGTTCGCCGAATCACGGCTCGGAAAAGATCGACGCCCTCTATCCCTATCGGTGGTTTCGCTGGCTCTATGGCACACAGTCGATGGCGCAACTCCGGGCCGGCAACCGCCGATTCTTTGACGAGATGGGCGTGCCGCCGGTCGAATTCGGCGTCATTGCTGGCGGGCGAGGCGATGAGTTCGGCTTCAGCCGGCTGTTGCAGGGCGATAACGACGGCGCGGTGGCGGTGCGTAGCGCGAAACTGGAGGGCGCCGCCGATTTCATCCTGCTCCCGCACACGCACACGATGCTGATCTGGGCGCCGGAGACCACCCGGCACGTCGTGGCCTTCCTGCGCGACGGGCGTTTTGACCATCGGTCAGCGGCGACCGCTCCGTCACGCTGCAGACCATCCACCGACGTCAATTCAAACTGATCGGGTCAATGCCGTCGTCATTGTCCCCCGGGTCCTCTGGGTGCTCGGGATATTCGTGGCTCACGGGCGGATGATGGAACTTAAACCCGTCGGGTTCGAGGTAATCGAGCGTCACTCCCTCCATCCGGTCGGCACTCTTCCCGTCGATCGCAATGTTCAGTCCCTCAAGTTCCTGCACCTGATCGTCAGGCTGTGTCGCCGAGTCCAGGGTGATCCGAAAAATTCGGCGGTTGTCGCCCAGCTCCTTGAGTTCGATCCGCACGATCGGATCCTCGGGATGCTCGGCAATCAGCGCCTGGAGTTTGTCAATCGCCGACGGCGTGACAACGATCATCCC
>JBGPUQ010000250.1:0-2030 GCA_041491185.1 Nitrospiria bacterium
TGGAAGGCATGCAGTGCGGCCACCGCAACCATCAGGGCTTGCGGATCGGCATTGCCCACATCTTCCGAGGCAAAGATCACCATCCGGCGGGTCACGAAGAGGGGATCCTCTCCCGCTTCCAGCAGGCGGGCCAGCCAGTAGACCGCCGCATCGGGATCACTCCCACGCATTGATTTGATGAAGGCGGAGATGACATTGTAATGCTCCTCGCGATCCTTATCGAAGATCAGCAGCCGCTCCTGCGCCACCTCGCGCACCGCCGCTTCGGTCAACAGCCGCCGGCCTTTACTTCGAATCGAAGATGAGAAGCCCGTTCGATTCTCAGTACAAGTCTCCTCAGGACAGAGCGTCACGGCCGTCTCCAGAAGATTGAGCGCCCGTCGGGCGTCGCCCTCGGACCAATCGGCGATCTCTTCCAATAGTTCGGGGGCCGCATCGATCGCCACGGCTCCCAGTCCCCGTTCCTGGTCGGTCAGCGCCCGGCGCAGAATCGTCACCAGATCCGCCCGTTCGAGCGGGCGCAAGACCACCACCCGGCAGCGCGAGAGCAGCGGCGCCGTCAGCTCAAAACTGGGGTTTTCGGTCGTCGCCCCCATGAGCATGATCGTGCCATCCTCGACATGGGGCAGAAAGGCATCCTGCTGGCTGCGGTTGAACCGGTGGATCTCATCGACAAAGAGGATGGTGCCCCGACCGTCGGTTCCCTCCGCCCGGCTCCACTGCCTGGCTTGTTTGATGATGGCCCGTACCTCATTCACCCCCGACAGCACCGCCGAGAAAAAGACGAAGTGGCAGTTCGTCGCCCGGGCGATGAGATGGGCCAGCGTCGTCTTGCCGGAGCCCGGCGGCCCCCAAAAGATGATCGACGGAGGACGGCGGGCGCGAAACGCCGCCGCCAGAAATTTCTCGCCGCCGGAGAGATCGCCCTTGGGACCAAGCAGATGATATTGCCCGACGAATTCTTCCAGCGTCCGCGGCCGCAGCCGATCGGCCAGCGGCGCGTCGGCCGATGGAGAGTCGAATTGATCCGGCCGCTCGTCACTCTGATTTCGGCCAAAGAGGTCTTGCATGGCGGCAGTATAACAACTTTCCGCCCGGAGTGAAACGGCGGATTGCGACTGACCGTGGATGCTACGTCTTGACAACACGATTCATTTAGGATCATGATGGTTTCCGTTGTGTGAGCTGGAAAGTGTCAGGGCTTGAAGGGGAGACCATTCTGCCCAGCATGACCGTTCAGAGCCGTCGGGCTCGTCTGTTCCTGCTCGTCCGCCTCGCCGTTGTCCCACCAATGAGGGCGTGTTAATGCCCTCACATCCCCCGCGTCTTCCCCTCTTTCTTCGCCACGCATGGCAACCCTCTGTCGTTGCCATCGCCCTGATCGCTGCGGCCGCCGCACTGCGACTGTGGCCACTGCAGGCTCTCGGAGTGCGCCTGGCCTGGCTGACGTTCTATCCGGCCGTCGCGGTCGCTGCGCTCTACGGGGGCTTTTCCGCCGGCTTGCTGGGGACCGTTCTCAGCTGTCTCACGCTGCTATATTTATGGCCGGTGCTCGGTGACCGACCCTTCATTCAAGATTCCGCTGATTGGCTGGGCCTGGCTGTCTTCTCGGTGACTTGCGTGATGATTTCATTCGTCGCCGAGGCAATGCATCGCGCCCGTACACGGGCAGAGCAGGCCAAGGAGCAACTCGAAGCCGCCAACATCAAACTCCAAGAAGAGATCGATGAGCGCAAGCGGGCAGAGGAGGAGCTTTCCAGTCAAACACGTATTTTAAAATCCGTTCTCACCAGCATCGGAGAAGGTGTCGTGGTTGCGGATCTGAATGGAAAGTTCTTAATCTGGAATCCGGCCGCAGAACGGATTATCCAATTAGGCCCGGTGGATGTGTCTCCGGAACAATGGACGAAGCAATACGGTGTGTATCTGCCCGATCAAGTCACCCCGTATCCGGCCGATCAATTGCCGCTGGCCCGGGCGATTCGGGGAGAGTCCATGGATGGAGACGAACAGTTTTTGCGTCACGCCAA
>JBGPUQ010000251.1:0-2016 GCA_041491185.1 Nitrospiria bacterium
GGATTGCTTGGCAAGTGGTCCATGCAAAAGATCTGATCCGATGACCACGGCGCTCACCATCATCGGCCTGGCGGTCTGGTGCGGACTGCTGGCGCTGCCGCTCACCGGAATCGGCGCCGCGGTGCAGATCGGGTCGGCGGTCGGCGCCGGCAGCGCCGTCTTCTTTGCCGCCGCCGCGGTGGGTCGAACAGCGGGATGGAATGCGGTGGTGCGACGGTCCGACACCTGGCGGCGGCAATGGAGCCGCATCCCCCAAGCGGTCACCCGTCGCGGGGCCCTCATCCTCCTCGGCGCCGTCCTCCTCCTCCCCCTTGGCCTCAACGACTACTACGTGGATGTCCTGACGCTGGTCGGCCTCTATATCGTGCTGGCGCTCGGGCTCAACATCGTCGTCGGGATGGCCGGGCTGCTCGATCTGGGATACGCCGCCTTTTACGGGCTGGGGGCCTACACCTACGCGTTGTTGTCGGTGCACGTGCATCTTCCGTTCTGGCTCGGATTGCCGATCGGTGCGGCGGTCGCCTCGCTCTTCGGGATTCTGCTGGGCCTGGTGACGCTGCGGTTGCGCGGCGATTATCTGGCGATCGTGACGTTGGGATTCATCCAGATCGTCAATCTCGTCATGAAAAACTGGGATGCGGTCACCAACGGGCCGAACGGCATCCTGGGCATCGGGCGGCCGGCCATCGGGGCGTTCACCTTTTCGCGGCCGATTCATTTCTACTATCTCATTCTGGGGATTGTCGTCGTCACCATCTTCGCCATTGCCCGGCTCAACCACTCCCGGATCGGCCGGGCCTGGATCGCCATCCGCGAAGACGAGACCGCCGCGGCAGCGATGGGCGTGCATCCGCTCCGATACAAGGTGCTCGCCTTTGCGCTCGGCGCCGGCTGGGCCGGCATCGCGGGCGTTTTCTTCGCCGGAAAATTCGGCTTCATTTCGCCCGAAAGTTTCACCTTTTTCGAGTCGGTTTTTGTGCTGTCGATCGTCGTGCTCGGCGGCATGGGCCATATCCCCGGCGTCATCATCGGGGCCGTCATCCTCGTGATCGCTCCGGAACTGCTGCGCGGGTTTGCCGATTACCGCATGCTGGCCTTCGGCGCCGCGCTGGTCCTCATGATGATCTTCCGGCCGCAAGGGTTGATCCCCAATCCGCGGCGCACGATCGAGCTCACCTCTCCCGACGTGCACTGAGAGTGTCATGGGGGTATGGGAGCGTACGGCGATGGGGGATTGTCAGGGGGGAGCTGAGCATCTCCCCCCTGACTTCAGCGAGTGCAAAGCATGAGCGGATCGATCTTATTGGAGACGCGCGCGCTGACCAAATGTTTCGGCGGCCTCACCGCGCTGTCGGCCGCAACCATCGCGGTCGAAGAGGGCCGGATCGTCAGCCTCATCGGTCCCAACGGCGCCGGCAAGACCACGCTGTTCAATTGCGTCACGGGCATCTACGGGCCGACCGGGGGGGAGATTCTCTTCCGCGAACAATCCATCGGCGGGCTCTCCGCCCACGAGATCGCGTCGCGTCGGATCGGCCGGACCTTTCAAAACATCCGCCTCTTCGGTGAGATGACGGCGTTGGAAAATGTCATGGTCGGCGGCCACACCCGGTCGCGGAGCGGCGTTATCGGCGCGCTGGCCCGCGGGCCGAAGACCAGAGACGAAGAATACCAGTTGGCCGACCGGGCAAAGCGTTTGCTCGACTCAGTCGGACTGGCGGCGATGGCGAATGCCTGGGCGCGCCATCTGTGCTATGGCGATCAGCGGCGGCTTGAAATTGCCCGGGCCCTGGCGCTCGACCCCGTGCTGCTCCTGCTGGATGAACCGTCGGCCGGTATGAATCCGAGGGAAAAACAGTCCCTGATGGAGCTGATTCGTAACATCCGCCAAAACAGCGTGACGATCCTGCTCATCGAGCATGATATGAAGCTCGTGATGGGGATCTCGGATCAGGTGATCGTGCTCGATCATGGCGAGAAGATCGCCGAGGGGCCGCCGGCCGAGATCCAACGAAA
>JBGPUQ010000252.1:0-2013 GCA_041491185.1 Nitrospiria bacterium
ACATTCGCTCACTCAGTCGTGAACATCACGGGCGCAGCGAAACCCGATCGTGCGCGTGCGGGCGCCGGGATCGGCGGAGGCCCGGCTGGTGGTGCGCAGCGCGAGCGGGTCGTCATTCCAGGAACCGCCGCGGATGATTTTTCGGCTCCCCGTATCGGCGCCGTGCGGGTTGCGGTCGGGGCTGTGTCGATAATAGTCCGCCGACCACCAATCCTGCACCCACTCCATCACATTGCCGGCCATCTGATAGACCCCGTACGGGCTTTGCGCCGGGCCGAACGCATCCACATTCGCCACGGGCGGATAGCGCTGGACCTGACGATCTTCAATCGGATCGTTGGGAAACGGAAGGTCCTGTCCAAGCCGGGCCAGGGCGGGGGTCGGCGGGTTGTTCCCCCACGGAAACTTCAGCCCCTTCGGTCCGCGCGCCGTTTTTTCCCATTCCGCCTCGGTCGGAAGGCGTTTGCCGGCCCAGCGACAGAAGGCCTCGCCATCACCCCAACTGACACCCACCACCGGATGATGGGCGATCGCCTCCGAAAAACTCGGCCCGGTCCAGTACGGCGGCGGCACATGGCCGGTCGCCCGGACAAATCGCAGATACTGCACGTTGCCGACCTCGTATCGATCGATCTCAAACGCGTCGAGATAGACCCGATGCTCCGGCTGCTCGGACTGATAGCCGCCCCGATTCTCCCGGTCATGGCTGCCCATGGAAAATTCGCCCGCCGGAACACGCACCATCCCTTCCGGCGTGGGCAAGTGGGCCAGGCGCCGGGACTCGGTCTCGAGATCCTGGCTCCCGGCCAAGCCCCATGAAGGGAGCACACCCATCACAACAAATGGAATCCCCATCACGCTGTGCAACAGCAGCTTCTTCACTCCAGCGTTCTTCACTCGAATGGCCGCCACGCGTGGTGATCAGCGGCCGGGATCGGAAACCGGTTCCGGTGGAGATTCCGCGACCGGCGTATGCAGCTGCGGCCATTGGGCGAGTTTTGCATAGGTGGCCTGCCGGCCCCGTTCGATGAGCAACGCATTCTGATTAAACTCAAAATCGTCCAGACCGTCCAGATCGGGCCGAATGAGGAGATCGGCGGTCTGGCAATCGGCGGTCGCCTGGCTGAACAGGGCGATCTCAAGCGCGCGGTTGATCACCTCAAAAACATTCTCCGGCGGCCGTTTCTTCCCCGGCGTGTTCAGCTCCACGCCGATCACCAAATCGGCGCCCGCTTCCCGGAGAATCCTGCAGGGGACCTTGTTCAACAATCCGCCGTCGCAGTAGAGCTCTTTCTCAATTTCCACCGGTTCGAAGATGCCGGGAATGGCGCAACTCGCCCGCACCGCCGGAATGACCGGGCCGGTGTTGAAACATTTGACCTGACCGGTGGTCAGATTCGTCGCCACGACATAAAACGGCAGCCGCAATGATTCAAACGTGGGATTCCCGATTCGTTTTTGAAGGTACGACGCCATCCGTTCATTCGTGGCCAATCCCATCTTCGGCACATAATTGAGCCGTGCCGCATCGCGCCACCGATAGTCTCTCCCGCACGTTTCAAGCGCTGAGCCTTCGACCCCGCCGGCGTAGAGCACCCCGACAAACGCGCCGGCGCTGCAGCCGGAGAGATAGGCGATGGGAATCTTCAACTCATGAAAGACCGAGAGCACACCGACGTGCGCCACCCCCAGCGCCGCGCCGCTGCCCAGGGCGAGCCCGATCTTGGGTTTGCGCCCCAGCCGCCGGACCCATTCGTGCAATCGATCCCAGAGTTTTTGTGTCAGCGAAGTGTCCGCCGTCATGATGCTTACTCCCCTGCCTCGATGCACGTCACACCTTCCGGGCCGACGACGGCGCCGTGGCGCATCCCTGGCGGGAGAATCAATCGATCGCCGTGGTGCAATTCCACCGACCGTCCGGCGTCGGGCAAGGCAAAGGCGATGCTCCCCGTCATGCAAAAGAGTGTTTTCCGGTAGGGATGGGTGTGCACGCTATAGATTTCATTCGGGCCG